>NZ_JBBODA010000037.1:0-54184 GCF_038002705.1 Paenibacillus sp. FSL H7-0716 | reverse complement strand
GACGAGACGAATGTCTCGTCTCGCGTTGCAGCAAGCACTGAATTTGGTCTCCCAAATTCGCTTGTTAGGGGCAAGCCCCTAATACCCCTGCCTCAGCTACACGCTCTTTTAATAAGAATATAGGTTTCAAAAATGATCGGTATCTTTCAGAAACAGCAGAAACCATTCAGCTATTTCGTGCGAGCCATGTCCTTTGAAGAAGGAGTGAACATGATGAGAAGACGAGCGATTCGCATTCAGGTATGGGTGAACCATGATGAAAACGCAAAGCTTCAAGCGAGTGCGAAGACATCGGGACTTTCACAGGAAGGTTATATTCGATCCCTGATTAATGGATATGTCCCGAAGGCGATGCCGCCAACGGACTATTTCGCTATGATGCGCGAGCTTCACGCCATCGGCAATAACCTTAACCAATTCGCAGCGAAGGCCCATGCGACAGGTCATCTGGATCGAGCGGCTTTTCAGCAGGAAGCAGACCACTTGCGCCGCGCCGTCCAGCAGATTCAACAAGCCGTGACCGCACCGGAACCGAGAAACGAGCTACAAGGAAATTCTAACGTACATCCACCGTAAGGGGACAGCGCACATGGCGACAACCGCAATATGGGACGTTACCGACCGCCTCAAGCGTGTGCTGGATTACGCCACCAATCCTGATAAGACCGATCAAGCGCGTGTAGCGCATGATGATTTACAGCAGGTGCTCGCTTATACCAGCGCGGATGCCAAAACGGAAAAACAGCTTTACGTGAGCGGGATCAATTGCGATCCGCTTACCGCTTACGAGCAAATGCAGCGAACCAAACGACAATTTCAAAAGACTGATGGCATTGTGGCTTTTCACGGGTATCAGGCGTTTGCACCGGGCGAAACGACGCCGGAGGTGGCACATGCCATTGGCATCAAACTGGCGCAGGAGCTATGGGGGGAGCGCTTTGAAGTCGTTGTATCAACCCATTTGGACAAGGAGCACTTGCACAATCATTTCGTACTTAATGCGGTGTCGTTCCTGAACGGTAAACGCTACTACGATAACAAAGCCTCTTACGCGCTGATGCGGCAAACATCCGATCGACTTTGCCGGGAGCATGCCTTATCGGTCATCGAGCAGCCGGAACCGGGTAAGGCCAAGCATTACGGTGAGTGGCGAGCGGAACAGGAAAGCAAGCCGACTTGGCGCGGCTTGATACGCGAGGACATCAACGCCGCTATCGCCGCTGCCATGACCATGACGCAATTTTTCGCGATCCTTCAGAAGCAGGGTTATGAAATGAAGTCGAACGTCAAGCATTTGGCGGTACGCCCGCCGGGCAAAGAGCGGTTTGTTCGATTGCGCAGTCTTGGCGACGATTACACGGAGCATGCGATAAAAGAGCGTATTCTGCAAAACCAGTTACCGCAGCGTCAGCCACCGATGCCGTTGCCGCGGCGCAGACGAGCCGTCATCGTTCGCAGTACCCTGCATATCGGACGTAGATTTAGCGGTCTGCAAGCCTTGTATCTGCGGTACTTATTCAAGATGGGGATTCTGCCTCATTCCCGCGCGTCCCTCAAACGGACGTCTTTTTTATTGCGCGAAGACTTACGATATCTGACGGCCATCACGGAGCAAACCAAGCTGTTATGCCGTCATCGAATTTTCAATACGGATCAATTGACGGATTATCTTGACGGGCTGCAAACGGAATTGCGACAAGGATACGGCTCCCGCAAAATGCTGTACAACCGGCTTCGCCGCTGTCAGCTTCCCGAGCAAATCGAGTCGTATAAATCGCAAATTGCCGAACTTTCCCGTCAGCTTGCGAAGCTCCGAAAGGAGGTGAGACTTTGTACGGGCGTTCTTACCCGATCCGACGAACTGGCAAACAAGCTGCAACGTAACGAGGAAGACCAATCGACACGAAGGGAGGCCAATGTCCATGAGCAGCGGAACCGAGGCGGCCGATCAGGTCGTCAGCATGAGTCTTCGTGGCATTGAGGTCATGGCGAAAATTTCCGGCGAAGGCGCGAAGCATCTGGCCGTTTATTTGTTCGCCGCCCTGCAAGGGCAAAAACGAACAAGAGGCCGCATTCGTTTGGAAAGCTTGCTGCGCAGCGGTAAGGAACTGAAGGTATTTGCAGTACGAAATGAAGACTTGCCGACGTTTTGCAAAGAAGCGAAGCGGTATGGTGTCCTCTATTGCGCGCTGCGTGACAAGAAAAATGTGGACGGGCTTTGCGACGTCATGGTACGGGCCGAGGATGCGTCCAAGATCAACCGAATCGTTGAACGCTTCAAGCTGGCGACCGTAGATACGGCCAGCATCAAGCAGGAGATTGTGAAATCCCGCAGCGAGAAGCAGTCGGTCGAGCGTGAAGGGGCGGCGCAACCACCGGAGCAACATGCCGGGACACCCGAAGAAGGAGCCAACGAGTCGCCAGCTTCAAATGAGGGAGCGGCAGTGAGCGAAGATTTTTTGGACGATCTGTTGGGAAAGCCCGAGCCGGCGGCGGAGGTGCAGCCGGTAAACGAGCAGCAGGGAACCGATCAACCGGCGGCCGAGGCGTGGGAGGTCGAGCGAACGGAACCGGAGCGTCCGCTTCCCCTCCCGCCGACACAGGAGGAGAGGACAACGGAACCATCCTCTCCGTCCGCGCCTACCTCCGAGCGCAGCGAGGCATACGAAAGGGTTACGATTGACCCTGAAAAGCCGAAGGAAAAAGTGTCCGTCCGCCAATTGCTGCGTGAAATTCGGGAGGAAAACCGGGCGGCAGAGAGCAGACGGCGGCAGCAGGTGCAGGAACCGTCGTTGCCTAAGCGCAGAGATCGCGGGAATTCGGCGTCCGGCAGCAAAGCATCCGTTCCGATGGCCGGGAGTCGAAAGCGAGGGAAATCGAAATGAGCGAACTGGACGAGTTATTCCAGCCCCAAGTCACGACGGCCTCCGGTCAGCGTGAGCAGCCGTTCGACAAAGAAGCGTGGGCGCAAAAAAAGCAAGAACTGCGGCAGTGGACGTATGAGACGATTGATACTGCCACAGCCGCCATTGCGCAAAACGGCGAACAATTTCAGCATTATCTGGACGTACAAAGCCGTTTTGATCTCTACAGCGTCGCGAATGCGCTGCTTATTTTCGCGCAGCGCCCGGATGCCACTCGCATTGCTGATTTTGATAGCTGGAAAGAACAAGGCGTCTATATCCGTCGCAAGGAATCCGGATTTTACATCTTGGAGCCAGGCGAGGAATACAAGCGAGAAGATGGGAGTACCGCAATCAGCTACAACCCCAAGAAGATGTTCGATGTTGCGCAAACAACCGCACCGAAAAAGGAATCGCCGATCTACCCGGATGACCGCACGCGCATCAAGGCATTGATGGACCGCTCACCTGTTGCGATTACGATTGGAGATGCCTTGCCTGCGGAAGTGCATGCGCTTTATCAGCCGGATACGCGAAACATCGTGATACGTCGCGGGCTTGGGGCCAGTGACATTTTTCGGGCGCTCGCACAGGAGTTGGCGCATGCGGAGATTGATCGCGGCCATAACGACTACAGCCGCTCCCATTACAATTTCCAAGCTTATTGCGCTGCGTATATGCTTTGCAAAAAGTTCGGCGTCGAGACGGCTTCTTTCCGCTTCGGCCGGGTTCACGAACGGCTCAAGGAGTTGGAGCCGCAGCATATTCGCGCCGAGCTGACGGTGATGAAGGATGCGGCACACGACATTTCCCGTCGTATGCACCGTATGCTGGCCCAGCAGCGACAGCAGCAACCGAATCGCAGCGATTCCACCCGCTAGTCGTGGCATGCTTTTCATTTTTCTGTTGGGAGGAGTGGCGATGAAAGAGGAAGAACGCATCCTGAGAATGGATCATTACGAGCATGGCATTGTCATCAACGCCTTGAATGCGCTCCGCAACGACTTGATGGGCCAGCAGCGGCCGACCGATCCTGTTGACGATTTACTGCTCAAAGCGATTGACGCTCCCTATCAAAAAATAAAGCGCCGGAGTCATCATGCGGCGCGCTGAAACCGCAAGGAGTAATCTTTTACTCTTTGCGTTTTTTTTTATTCCGGTCGTGTGGGCGGCGCTGCTTGCCGCCCCCGCTTTGTCAAAGGGATTACCGGCACTTCTGCTGTATCTCAGCGAGGCGATTAACAATCCCTTCCAGATTCAATGGGTCGAGGATACGCCACGAAGCTTGTTGCTGTTCACGTTGATTTATGGGATTTCGGTCGGCATCTACTTGGCGTCCCCACGCAACTATCGGCGGCGCGAAGAGCATGGCAGCGCACGATGGGGCAAGGCCGGACGGATAAATGCCAAGTATCGCGACAAGCAACCGGAACAAAACAAAATTCTGACGCAGCAGGTACGCATCGGCCTGGATGGCCGCAAGCATCGCCGGAACCTGAATGTTCTTGTAGTCGGCGGTTCCGGGTCCGGCAAAACGAGGTTTTACGCCAAGCCGAACGTCATGCAGGCGCATACGTCCTTTGTCGTGCTCGATCCCAAGGGCGAAATTTTGCGCGATACCGGGCATCTGCTCAAGTCCGAAGGCTATGACATCAAGGTGCTGGATCTCATCAATCCACACCGTTCGCATGGCTACAATCCATTCGCCTATTTGCAAGACGACAAGGATGTTCTCAAGCTGGTCACCAATCTGATCCGCAATACGACACCGAAGGGCAGTAATACCAACGATCCCTTTTGGGAGCGATCCGAGACCGCCTTGCTGGAAGCGCTCGTGCTGTACCTCCTGTATGAAGCGCCGCCGGAAGAGCAGAACTTTCCGATGGTGATGGATATGATCGCTGCTGCTGAGGTGCGGGAGGAGGACGAAACGTACCAAAGTCCACTTGATGAACTGTTCGAGCGGCTGGCCATGCGCGATCCGGAACACCTTGCCGTCAAGCAGTACAACATTTTCAAGCTGGCGGCGGGCAAGACGGCCAAGTCCATTTTGATTGGCCTCGGCGTTCGGTTGGAGAAGTTCAACTTGCATACGATTGCGGGGATGAGCTTGGTCGATGAAATGGAATTGCCCGTTATGGGGGAGAAGAAGACGGCGTTGTTTGCCGTCATTCCCGATAACGACAGCAGCTTCAATTTTATTGTAGGCATGCTCTACACACAGCTTTTTCAATGTTTGATGTACGAAGCGGACTATCGGCACGGCGGACGTCTCCCGGTTCATGTTCACTTTGTGATGGACGAGTTCGCCAATGTAGCGCTTCCCGACGAATTTGACAAGCTGCTCTCCACGATGCGCAGCCGTGAAATTTCCGTTTCTATCATTTTGCAAAATTTAGCGCAACTCAAGGCGCTGTACAAGGATGCGTGGGAATCGATTGTGGGCAACTGCGACGAATTTTTGTACTTGGGCGGCAACGAACAGTCTACCCACAAATACGTCTCGGAGCTGCTGGGCAAGGAAACGATTGATACCAATACCTACGGCCAGAGCAAGGGGAGAAACGGCAGCTACTCGATCAACTACCAGCAATCAGGCCGCGAATTGCTCACACCAGACGAGGTGAGGTTGCTGGATAACCGCTTTTGCCTGCTCTTTATCCGTGGCGAACATCCAGTCCAGGACGACAAATATGATTTGCTCAGGCATCCTCATGTCTCGCTCACGACGGATGGTAATGGTCTTCCCTATCAGCATGGCGGCACGGAACACGCTTTGGACTGGCAATCCGTGTTCCTTCATGCAGACGGGGATTATGAACTTCTTTCGGAGGAAGAAGTAGAGTCGTTATTTTTACGAAGGGAATGATGAACTTGAAAATGAAAACGAAACGGCTGCTGGCCCTGTACATCGTGCTGATCTTAACGGGAACTGTATTCGTCTCCACTGCTTATGCAGAGGGCGATCCGATGACGACAGTCAACAACCTGTCTACTTTTATCTTCGGTTTAATCCGTGCGATTGGCATGATTATTCTCGGTTTCGGCATTGTTCAAATTGGATTGTCGCTAAAATCCCATGACCCTTCTCAGCGCGCAAACGGGTTTCTGACGCTCGCCGGAGGGGTCATTATTACGTTTACGAAGGAAATTCTTACCCTGATTGCCGGATGAGCCTGAAGCTTTGCATGAAGGGGGGCGGACGTTTCGTCTGTTCCCCGTTTACGGAAGGGGTGAGCATGTGTCAAAAAACAGTTGGGTGATCGACAACCTCGAAAATGCCTTGGATACCTGGAACGATAAGATGAATGAAATCTGGAGCCTCGTTACGCAATCGCCAGCGGATTTTAAGGGTGGGGGCGTTTGGCGTGTCATCACAGATATTCACGGTGCGTTGCAGGCGACGGGACTGGCGCTTCTGGTCTTGTTTTTTGTGATTGGCGTGGTGAAGTCGACCGGCAGTTTTGCGGAAGTGAAAAGGCCGGAGATGGCCGTCAAGCTGTTTATCCGCTTTGTGCTCGCCAAGGCGGTCGTAACCTATGGTCTGGAGTTGATGATGGCTCTCTTTACGATTGTACAGGGGATCATCTCAACGATGATGGGACGCTCCGGGTTTGGAACGACAGAGGCTATGGCCTTGCCGGATACGGTAGCGCAAGCGATTGAAGACGTTGGCTTCTGGCAAAGCATTCCGCTGTGGATCGTCACCATTCTCGGCAGTTTGTTCATTACGGTGCTATCCTTTGTGATGATCCTTTCGGTGTACGGGCGCTTTTTCCGTATCTATTTGTATACGGCAATAGCCCCCGTTCCGCTGTCCGCATTTGCGGGGGAGCCAAGCCAAAATATTGGCAAGTCGTTCCTGAAAGGATACGCGGCGGCTTGTCTCGAAGGCGCGATTATTGTACTGGCTTGTATCATCTATTCCGCTTTTGCCACCGCTCCCCCAGCCGTCGATGCTAGTGCGGGCGCGGTTACGATGGTGTGGACGTATATTGGGGAACTCATTTTCAACATGCTCGTTCTTGTCGGTACGGTAAAAATGGCAGATCGCATCGTGCGCGAAATGATGGGACTGTAACCACCTTGTGAATGATGGGTGTTATCGGATTGCGGTCAAAAATAGCTTCAATAGCGCCAGAGCATCCTTGCGCTGCTTCTCTGTGCATTGATTGAGCGCAGCCATAATCAATGCCGTTTCATCGTAAGGTGTGGCGCTCTCCTCTTGACCAAGGAGCAATTCATTAGGAGAAAGCTTGAGCAAATTGCAAATACTGAACATCGTTTCAATGGACATCCCGGCTTTACCTCGTTCAATATCGGCGCAAAATCTTGGGACCCGTCCAACTCGTTCAGCCAGTTGTTCACGAGAAATTTCCAAAGCCTCTCGTTGCTTCCGAATGCGTTGCCCCACCTTCTTTTTATCGTAACCAATCATCAAGCGTCACCTCTTTACAGGGGTTGAGTTTATAACTCCCATTATGGAGGAGTACACAATTGACATAAATGAGGTTAAAACTTACCATCGAAGTAGTCTTCTAACATACACCGTGTTTCATTCAAAAATGTCGGCTCTCACAATAAAAACGGGAGGATGGATAAATGAACGAATTGTTAAGAGAACTGGAAGAGGAGCGGCGAAAGCTGAATACGCTTGGTGAACAGTTAATAAAGCAATCCATTTCTTTATCCGGCCATCAAGCATTTCAAGAGCAAAGTCAGAAGGTCGATCAGCTAGTAGCCTGCTATCATCACATGAAAGCCAAGCAGAAGCAGCAGGTAAGGTAAAAGAGTTGTGGGGGGAAGCAGGTAATGGAAATTCCACCGTGGTTTCGAACAGCTATTCAAGGTCGATTGGACTACGTTTCTGCACGATTCGAGCATCATCCTGATCTCAAGCGTGTTCGTGCTGAAGAAAAGAAGGCTTTTCAAGTCTTGTTTGTTGGTATGGATATTGGTCGCATGCCTGAATTTGAAGCTTGGGAGGACAGACATCATTTTAAACAATCGATTATCAATGAGTGGTTATATTTGCAAGGGATGAAGGATGGCTTTCAGCTTGCTGTGGAACTATTGAGCAATCCTGTGCCATTTGATGACGACACACTGTTCAAACCTGAACGCAACGAGCCTGAGGCGTAGACTGCTCATCCGGGAGGGATAAAAAGTGGAAGTGAAAATCAACCGGGAAATCCGGGATTATACGGAAAGCTTGTTCTTCGGACTGTCCTTGCGGCAGTTCTTTTTTTCTATTCTGGCGGTCGCTGCGGCGATTGGACTGTATTTCGGGCTGCGCAGTCATTTCGGACTGGAAACGCTCAGTTGGATGTGCATATTAGGGGCAGCTCCCTGCGCCGCGCTCGGGTTTATCCGCTATCACGGTATGACGGCGGAGCAACTATTGTGGGCGTATGTGAAGTCGGAGTTTCTGATGCCAAGACGGCTTGTCTTTCGCTCGACCAACATATACTACGAAGCGCTGAAAGGAAGCCTCCACAAGCGTGAGCAAGAAAGGATGAAGCGCGATGATTAAGACGCTCAGGCGCACCATGAAGCAGGACAAGGAGCGGTCTGTCATTCCCAAAAGCGTACAACAAGCGATCCCGATCCGCGCCATCTGGCCGGACGGGATTTTTGCTGTCGGCAACAAGTTCGCGAAGTCGTTCCGTTTCGCGGACATAAATTACGCTGTCGCATCGAGAGAGGACAAGGAGACGATGTTCCTTTCCTACTCCGAATTGCTTAATTCGTTTGACAGCGGCGCAACGACGAAGATTACGATTCACAATCGGCGGCTGAATCAGGCAGATGTAGAACGTTCCATTCTTATTCCGCTCCAGCACGACGGGCTGGATGTGTATCGGCAGGAGTACAACGACATGTTGCTTGGTAAAGCGACTGATGGCAACACAAATGGGACGATTCAAGAGAAATACATCACCATCTCCGTGGTTAAAAAGAATGTGGATGAAGCTCGCCATTACTTCGCGCGGGTCGGCACGGAGTTGACGGCGCATTTCTCTCGTCTCGGCTCGAAATGTACCGAGCTTGATGCGACTGACCGCCTGCGCATTCTGCATGACTTCTTCCGGATTGGCGAGGAAGCCGATTTTCGCTTCGACATGCAGGAGATGATGCGCAAGGGTCACGATTTCAAGGATTACATTTGCCCGGACAGCTTCGAGTTTGCCAAAGATCATTTTCGGATGGGCGAATATTACGGTCGGGTCATCTTTCTGCGTGATTACGCCAGCTACATCAAGGACAGCATGGTAGCTGAACTGTGCGACTTGAACCGCAACTTGCTTCTATCGCTCGATGTGATCCCGATTCCGACCGACGAAGCTGTCCGCGAAGTGGAGAATCGACTGCTCGGTGTGGAAACGAACATTACGAATTGGCAACGGCGGCAAAATCGCAACAACAACTTTTCTGCTGTCATCCCTTACGACATGGAGCAGCAGCGCAAAGAAAGCAAGGAATTTCTTAGCGACCTGACCACACGCGACCAGCGGATGATGTTCGGACTACTTACGATGGTGCATGTCGCGGACAGCAAAGAACAACTCGATAGCGATACGGAGACATTGCTCACTACGGCCCGCAAGCATTTGTGCCAGTTTTCTACGCTCTCCTATCAGCAAATGGACGGTTTGAATACGGTGCTGCCGTATGGGCTGCGAAAGGTTCATGCTTTGCGGACGCTCACGACCGAAAGCACGGCGGTCTTTATCCCGTTTAGCGCACAGGAGATCATGCATCCAGACGGCATTTATTACGGGCAGAACGTCATCAGCAAAAATATGATCGTCGCCAATCGCAAGCAATTGCTGAACGGAAATAGTTTCATTCTCGGCGTATCTGGTTCCGGCAAGAGCTTCACCGCAAAGCGAGAAATCGTCAACCATATACTGGCGAGCGATGACGACATTATCCTGATTGACCCGGAGCGGGAGTATTCTGCTCTTGTAAATACGCTAGGTGGCGAGACGATTCACATATCTGCTACTTCGTCGAACCATATCAATGCGATGGATATGAACCGGGATTATGGCGACGGAGCCAATCCGATCATTCTTAAATCGGAATTCGTACTATCGTTGTGCGAGCAGTTGATTGGAGGACATCAGCTTGGAGCCAAGGAGAAGTCGCTCATCGATCGCTGTACCGCCGCAGTGTACCGCAAGTATTTGCAGAGCAACTATAAGGGACAGCCGCCGACATTGCAGAATTTTCATGCGGAGCTGCTCAAACAACCAGAACCGGAGGCGCAGGACATCGCGCTGGCCATTGAATTATTTACTTCCGGCAGTCTGAATACGTTCGCCCAATCGACCAACGTCAACGTCCATAATCGGCTCATTTGCTACGATATTCTCGACTTGGGCAAGCAGCTTCTCCCCATCGGCATGCTGGTCGTACTCGACAACATCTTGAATCGGATTACGCAAAATCGCGCTAGAGGCAAGAATACGTTTATCTTTATTGATGAAATCTACCTTCTGTTCCAGCACGAATACAGCGCCAACTTTCTTTTCACGCTTTGGAAGCGCGTCCGAAAGTATGGCGCTTTTTGCACAGGGATTACGCAAAATGTGGACGATCTGCTGCAAAGTCATACAGCCCGCACCATGCTTGCAAACAGTGAATTCATCGTCATGCTGAATCAGGCCAGTACCGACCGGATTGAGCTTGCCGAGTTGCTCAACATTTCGGACCTGCAACTGTCCTATATTACGAATGTTGACGCGGGGAATGGTCTGATAAAGGTCGGCAGCTCTCTCGTACCGTTTACCGACAAGTTCCCGCGGCACACGAAACTCTATCGTCTGATGACGACGAAGCCTGGGGAGTAATCGTAGAACAGCGGTAAGCGGCTGATCGCAACGAGGATCAACCGCTTACTGTTTTTAACTTTTCAAAGGCTCCTATTCGCTCAGAACCTGAATAACAGAACTAGCACTGTTCAACTTATGGCACGACACGTAAGAATTCATAAACAATTCTCAAGAATCAAGAATATAATCAAATAAAACAAATGAATATATTTCTCTAAAGGCACCATCTTAATTGTTTACTGTAAAAGGATTTTGGCGTCTCATCCGAGTTGTTTTCAAAAACTAATAAATATAAATGCTTCACCCGTGATGCGAGCTGCTGTACGACATCGTTTTGTTCAATCTCTTCCAGACGAAAGCCGCTTACATCGACAAATAGCGGATTAATGAAGCTCGATAAGGTAGTACCTTTTATTAGGTAGTCGAAATACTCACTATTGACGGGGAATCTTGTACTTTTCTCAATTTCAAAGTAAGCTTTACGACAAAAATCCTGAGTGAAAGTTCTTTCAAGAGTTAAGTGCTGTACTTGTTCATTAATTTGCTTGTATGATATCATATCCAAAAATACCTCATAGGCTAAATCATTTACACGACTGACTTGAACGTTAACGAGAGTACCATCGGATCTGCTGATAATGAACACTTCGTCAAAAATTGATCTAAGCATTTCTATTTCCTTACAGGTATGCTCAGTTATAAAGAATGTAGAATCTGTTGAAACAGAAATTCCTAAAGCTCTTTTGTAGAGATAGTGCCGGGCGAGGATTGCTTGGATATTTATCATGTATGATATAATATTTTCGATTACTCTTTTATCGTTTACCACAATTGGCGTATAATGTTCAACGGAAAAGCGGTCAAGTGCTGACACTTCTTTTGAATTAAACATCATTTGTTCGAATTCTAATTGTTTCACTATTCTTCCTCCGTTCTCTACTTAGTTGAAGCTGTAGCTGAACTATGATTCATTATAATCTTTTTGTGTTCGAACAGATTGCCAAAATGATTCCGCCGGAAGCGGCTTGCAAAAATAATAGCCTTGCATGACATGACATCCCTTGGTTTTGAGAAATTCAAATTGCTTTTCGGTTTCCACTCCCTCTGCAATGACATCAAGCTTCAAGCTATGTGCCATCGCAATTATCGACGCGGCAATCACCGCCTCATTCTCGCGTTCCGTAATATCGCTAACAAACGACCTGTCGATTTTTAAACGATCAACAGGAAATCGGCGAAGATAGCTAAGGGAGGAATAGCCGGTACCGAAATCATCGATAGATATTTGGATACCCAGGTTCTTCAATTCCTCCAAGGTCATTACCACTCTCTCGGCATTTTGCATCGCAATGCTTTCGGTAAGTTCGAGTTCCAGCCATTGTGGATTCAATCTGGTCTCCTGCAAGATTTCCTTCACTTTCTGAACAATATCGGCTTGATTAAATTGATATACAGACAAGTTAACGGCTACTCGCATAGGAGAATATCCCACATCCTGCCACACCTTATTTTGCCGGCAAGCTGTGCGAAGCACCCATTCGCCTATGGGAACAATCATACCTGTTTCCTCAGCCAAAGGGATGAATTCCGACGGTGGAACCAGCCCCCTCTTCGGGTGCTGCCATCTTATAAGGGCCTCAGCTCCCGTAACTTGGCCTGATGCAAAGTGTAATTGAGGCTGGTAGACAAGAAACAGCTCATTTCGTTCCAAAGCTTTTCGGAGCTCCTGCTCCGCAGTAAGCCGTGCCGTTGCTTGTGCACTCATAGCCGGGCTAAAAAATTCATAGCTGTTGCGGTGGCTCTCCTTAGCCCGGTACATGGCGGAATCCGCGTTCATCATTAACGTTTGAACGTCCTTTCCATCTTCAGGATAAACACTGATTCCGATACTGGTTGTGACCAAACATTCATGGCCATCAATTATGATCGGGATATTAATAGCATCTATTATGGCTGAGGCCTTTTCAATAATCAGATTTTCACTAGTAACGAAGGGGAGTAAAATGGTGAACTCGTCTCCACCCAAGCGGGAGATGGTTCCTGCTTGACCCATGCACTGTTTCAACCGATCGGCAACGGTTTGCAAAAGGCGATCCCCGAACGAGTGGCCTAAAGAATCATTAATATATTTGAACCGATCCAAATCAAGAAACATCACGGCAAGATTGTGGAAATTGCGTGATGCATGCTCTAAACCTATAGATAAATGGTCCATGAATAGTCTTCGATTCGGCAAATCCGTAAGTGGATCGTGATAAGCCATGTGATTAATGGTTTCTTCCGACTGCTTGTGTTCGGTGATATCTTTGCCAATAGCATAAACACCGACATTATTTCGATCTATAATGATCGGAACGAGCCGAACCTGCAGGTCGACAACATGTCCGCGTTTGTGTCTGATTGGCAGTTCAAAGCTCGACGAGGTTCCCCGTTTGGCACGCACATAGTACCGCAGGTATTCGGTTATATTTCGAGAGGCGATTAAATGATCACAGACTCTTCCCAATAGCTGATTGGAGGAATAGCCTATTAGTGCTTCAGTAGCAGGATTAATGGTCGTCAGTTTGCCTTCCATGTCAAAGGAACAAACGAGATCCGGATTATGATCAAACAACGATTGGTAGCGGTGCCGGCTTTCTTCCAGCATCCTTTGGGAATCTTTACGCTCCGTAATATCTCGAATGATTCCCCGGAATCCCAGTGGATTCGAATCTTCTGTTCCAGGAATCAGCACGATGGACCCCTCTACGGATTTGCGTGTTCCATCTCTGCGAACGACTTCCCATTCAACGCAGTTAACCGCTGTTCCCGTATGAGCTACCCATTGATACGTTTGTTTTAGTCTCGTCTTATCATCCGGGCCCATGAAGTCCGTCATTTTACGTCCCGCCATTTCTTGCACGGAAACACCCAAAATGTCGACAAGCGATTGATTATATACAAGCAAATGACAAGAAGGATCTGCTTCGTAGTAACCATCCTGAATGCTTTCCAACGTTGCCTTGATTTTCTTTTCTTCCATCTCCCAATTTGCAGCATCCTGTAGTCGTATGGAGCTCAAATTGCGTCGAATGGTGAAATAGAGAATGCCGGACGTAGCGAAAATGGCAACTGTGCCTGGAAGTAAGCTGGAGAGTCCGAATTTGAAGCCGAGCAGCAACAAACATGCTAAAAGCATATGGATCGCAACGATGCGCACCGAAATAATGGTGTCTTCTTTTTTTCTTCTCGTATCAACATGCTTCTCCATCGCAGGGTACCTCGACTTCAACAGAATCTAAAGTAAGTTCAAAATCATATCGATCAGTTTAATTCCGATGAAGGGGAATATGACGCCGCCCGCTCCGTAAACCAGAATATTTCGCGACAATAGCTGGCTCGCTCCCCTCGGTTTAACCTTCACACCTCTTAGAGCTAATGGAATTAATAATGGAATGATAACCGCATTAAAAATCAGAGCGGACAAAACGGCACTGGTCGGTGACTGTAAATCCATAATGTTCAAAACCTGAAGCTCGGGAATTACTCCTGCAAACATCGCAGGAATGATGGCAAAATATTTCGAAAAATCATTTGCGATACTAAAGGTGGTAATGGCTCCGCGAGTTATCAAAAGCTGTTTTCCGATGGAAATGACCTTGAGAAGCTTTGTAGGATCGGAATCCAGATCGACCATATTGGCGGCTTCTTTAGCTGCATTCGTCCCGCTGTTCATCGCCAGACCGACGTCTGCTTGGGCTAGCGCGGGAGCGTCGTTCAAGCCATCGCCCGTCATGGCTACCAATTTTCCTTGCGCTTGTTCCTCACGGACAATGCGGATTTTGTCTTCCGGCTTGCTCTCGGCGTAATATTCGTCAATACCGACATCCTTGGCAATCGTAGCAGCAGTAAGCGGATTGTCTCCGGTACACATGATGGTCTTAATCCCCATCTGCTGCAGATCTTGCAAGCGTTCGCGGATTCCGGGTTTAATCGTATCTTTTAAATAAACGAGACCGAGAATGCGATTGTTTTTGCTCACAGCCAGCGGAGTTCCGCCCAGTCTGGAAATACGGTCGCTATGCTCCTGAAGTTGATTCGGAATTTCTCCGCCTCGCTGTATGATATAACTCTTGACCGCATTAACCGCTCCCTTGCGGTAAAAGTTGCCGTTCAAGTTGAGTCCGCTCATCCGCTCTTCAGCCGTAAACGGCATCGCTTCTCCTTGGTATGCCCGTACATCGCTGTTCACATGGTGTTGTTTGGCAAGTTCAAGGATGGAACTTCCTTCAGGCGTATGATCGAATATGGATGAAATAACAGCGACTTCAATCAGCTCCTGTAAAGATGCGCCAGGTAAAGGGATGAATTCTGAAGCCCTGCGATTGCCGTATGTGATCGTCCCCGTCTTATCGAGAATGATCGTATTGATGTCACCCGCCGTCTCCACCGCTTTTCCCGATTTGGCTAAAATGTTGTATCGGGTCACACGGTCTATCCCGGAAATACCTATAGCGGATAGAAGTCCGCCTATGGTCGTCGGAATTAGACATACAAACAGGACGATTAACGTGGTTATGTCCAGTTGAACACCAATGTACGAAGCGAGTGGATGCAAGGTGACGACCACGATCAGAAAAATGAGCGTGAAAACAATCAGAAGCGTGTTCAGCGCGATTTCGTTTGGAGCTTTCTGACGCTTGGCTCCCTCAATCAAGGAGATCATGCGATCAAGGAACGAATGTCCCGGTTCGGAGGTGATCTCCACTTTAAGCCAATCGCTAACCACAGTCGTCCCGCCGGTAACGGAATTTGCCTCCGGCTGCGCCTGTTTGATGAGAGGGGCTGACTCCCCGGTAATCGCCGATTCGTCAACTGCGGCCAAGCCTTCTATGATAACGCCATCTCCGGGAATCACTTCCCCGGCTTGAACGCAGACGATATCTCCTTTACATAGCTCGTCAGCGGCTACCTCTCGAATGGATCCATCCTTGAGAATCTGCCTCGCGAACAGCTCTTTTTTTGTTTTGATCAGGCTGTCTGCTTGCGCCTTTCCCCGTCCTTCGGCTAAAGCTTCTGCAAAATTGGCAAAGAGGATGGTGAACAGTAAAATAACAAACACCCCGACGGTGAATCCGATCGACTGTGTGCTGCCAAAATAGGCAGGAAAAAGAATGATCAGCAGAATCAGCAAGGTTACCGTTTCAAGCACGAATAAAACCGGATTCCACATCATCCGCCGCGGATTGAGCTTGCGTATACATTCCATAAGCGCCCGAGTAACCGTTGCTCTGTTGAATGAATTTCTCCATTCCTGCTTCATGAGGATCACCTTATTCCGTCCGTTGCACTAGCGATTTTGAATGCTGCCCCACCTTCGACAAAGCCGTTTTTGGCTGCATCAATCACGATTTAGCTCCACTCGCGATCATCGAGTTCAAACACAGTATGCAGGGAGCGAACAACTTCATGCAGCTTGGTGCCTTCGATTACGCACGAGATTTTTATTTCAGAAGTGCTGACTGTGTGAATGCTTACGCCGGTTTCGGCAATGGTATGAAACATCGTTGCCGCAATACCTGGAGAACTGACCATTCCTGCCCCGACGATAGATACTTTCACCAAATCGGAATGGGCTTCCAAGTTTTTGAATCCAACGTCTGCCTGGATAAGATCAAGCACACTTTTTGCCTTCTCCAGATCGGCGAGACTAACGGTAAAGGACAGGTCTGCCTTGCCATTCCTTATCCCGCCCTGAACGATAAGATCGACATCAATGTCGTCTTTTGCAAGCGAATTAAAAACCGTGGCGAGTCGGTTGGGGCTTGTTGGCATATCCAATAAGCTTACATGCGCAATAGGCTTGTCGAACGCGATGCCACGAACCACGATTCCTTGTTCCATATCCGTTTCCTCCTTCACTTGCGTCCCTTCATGGTTCGTAAAGCTGGATCGAACGACCAGCTTCACTTTATTTTGTTTGGCACATTCCACTGCGCGGGGGTGGAGAACCGCCGCTCCGAGATGAGCCATTTCCAGCATTTCATCGTACGAGATTTCCTTCAGTTTTCTGGCCAGCTTGACGATGCGGGGATCGGTTGAATAAACACCGTCCACATCCGTATAGATTTCGCACAAGTCTGCCCGAATCGCTGCTGCAAGCGCGACAGCTGTTGTGTCGGAGCCTCCTCGTCCAAGCGTTGTAATCTCGCCATTTTCTGTCGCGCCTTGGAAGCCGGCTATAATGACGACGTTCCCCTGATTTAGCGCATTCCTTATTCGATCTGTCTGAATGTCGATAATCCGTGCCTTCCCATGGTTTGCTTCTGTAAGAATGCCAGCTTGCCATCCGGTTAAAGAGATAGCTTGTTCGCCCAGGACGTGCAGTGCCATGGATAACAGGGCTACCGCAACTTGTTCTCCGGTACTGAGCAGCATATCCATTTCACGTGCTGAAGGAGTTGTCTCCGCGATTTGTTTGGACAACTCGATCAAATCGTCCGTCGTATCTCCCATTGCGGACACCACGACGACGCACTGATGGCCTTCCTGCCTTCGGTCCGCGATCCGTCGCGCAACGCGCTTTATCCGTTCGGCGTCGCCTACGGAACTGCCTCCATATTTCATCACCAATAATGACAACATCATCTCTCCCGTGTATGATTTCGAATTTGTCCCGTAAAACCGTTTACTTAAACTTAATCATGCATAAACTTGTTCTCGATATCGCAATCCAAATGAATAAGCTCCATTTTTTCTCCGGTGCCGATGCAAATGTCCGATTGAATGGAAGTAACGTCGCAACCGACAATTGAGGCAACTTTAGGCTTCAACAGTGCTTGCAAACGTTCGCGATCCATTTCGCATATCGTTTGATGAATGCTTCTGCCGCGTATGGCATGGACAGAGATGGATTGTTCAATTGTTGGAGTCCCTTTGGCAATGATCACAATATGATTTTTAATGACTCTTACTTCAACCTCCTGCGGATGTACGCCGAGCACTTCCCGCTCACATTGCAAATAGGCTTCCTTCAGTTGGTTGGTTAACTCCTGCATCATACATTTCTCCTTCATGTCAGGAAATCAGAATGAGACGTAAGAGTCAGTATGTTCCATGAAATAGATGTGTTCTTTCGGAAAAGGCAAATGAACAGGGGATCTGAGAGTAGGAACACAGTTCAATAACGTCGATTCGGCAAGTTCTTTCCGGAATCTCCCCCATTTCTCTTCCTTCTCTTGAACCAATTGAAAAGCTTGGGCAACATCAAGACCTTTCAGATTCATAAAAACGGAAGCCCATCCGACGAGGTCGAACGTTCTACTGCTGCAAGGCAATCGATATTCGCCCCAACCCCTGAATCCATTACCGGATAGTTTCAGATATCCACAGATGCTATCTTTTTCGTTGTTGGATAATAGACGCTGGGTCAGTTCTTGATCGAAACGAAATACTTCGATGGAACGAATTCTCTCCTCATACCGAAAACCGGACGATTGAAGACCCAGCAGCGGATCCGCTTCTTGTACATGTAACATGCTTGCCACACTCCTAAATGTTTTTTGGGTACGACAAAAAGCCCGAAGAGCAGAGAAACGAGGCTCTCGGGCAGTCTGTTGTCAGTCCATCGGACAAACGCAGCTCGGGTACGGTTCTCTCTCAATGCGCTTACGAGGTTAGCTGTCGGGTTAGGGCTTGAGAGTACCCTTTCCATGTGCTACGCAGACAAGGAATTCACCCCGTGAAACCATGTAAAGGCTTCAGGTTGGTTCCCCCGTTTCCCTTTAGGGAATTCAGCGATTCAATTGATTTTGAAGTTGTTGATAGAGATCATACGCTTTTTTCACGACAATGTAAAAGCCGAATCCGACATCGATTTTTGATTTTTTCGCCTTTTCTCGTGCATGAAAGCGGATGCATTGAACAAAAACTAACCGAGACGGCAATATTTCTGCAAAAAGGTTCCATTATTACGTTTTCGAGTGGTGGAGAATCGACTTAGACAGGATGAACGCTTCTGTTATTCCCTGGACAGGAAGCGATAGCCGATCCCCGGCTCCGTCACAATGAACTTGGGTTGGGTTGAGTCTTCCTCCAGTTTTTTGCGAAGATGCCCGATATACACCCGCAAGTAATGGCTGTCTGACTGATTGTGTTGGCTGCCCCACACTTGTTGTAGCAACTGACGCTGCGTGACGACCTTCCCGGCGTTGGAGGCGAGAATTTTCAACAGATCGTATTCCGTTGGGGTCAGCTTGATTCGTTCTCCCTTCAATTCCACGTTCCGATGTGCCAGGTCGATGGTGAGCTCGCCGAACTGGAAGTGGGGTTCGTTCGCCGATTTGGCCATGTGCCGCAGCGCAACACGTATTCGGGCGACCAGTTCTCCCATTCCGAACGGCTTGGTCACATAATCATCGGCGCCGCTGTCTAATGCGGCGATCTTGTCTTCCTCCCGATCTTTTACCGTTAGGACAATGACCGGCGCATTCGACCATTCCCGGATGCGGCCAAGAATATCCATACCGGACATGTCAGGCAATCCGAGATCAAGAACAATCAAGTCCGGCAATATCAAGGAAGCCTGATGCAGACCTTCCTCTCCGGTCGAGGCTTCATAGATGGCATATTGATGGGCTTGCAGGGTTACCTTTAGAAGCTTGCGAATTTGGGGTTCATCATCGACGATTAAAATGCGAGCCCCATTTTCTTTAGTGGTCATGATTCTAGATGCCCCTTTCTTAAAAATGTTGCATACTTGTCGTCTTGCTTGTTAAAGGGAAGCATGATCGTTATAATGGTCCCTCGCTGCTCGTTCGGCTTCGCCGAAATCGTTCCCCCATGAAGCTCGACGATTCCTTTGCATATGGCAAGTCCTAAACCCGTACCGGTTATTTGCTTCGCCGCGGCTGAACGGTAAAACTTTTCGAATATCCGATCATGTTCGTCCTCTTCCAGTCCAATCCCTTTATCGGAGACTGAGATGACAACGTCATCTTCCTCGGTTTGTACAGACAGGACGATTTCACTGTAATCCGGACTGTATTTGATCGCGTTGCTGACCACATTGACCAACATTTGCTCCAGCAACACTTCATCGCCCAGCACTATAATGGGGTCGTCATCCGGCAGCTCGGCGCGGAGCTTGCGATGTTGTTGAAAGTCCTTGACTTGAGTCAACGTAACGCCGATTAAGTCCTCCACATCGCACCAGTTTTTCCTAAGGCGCAGCATCCCGCTTTCAAGTTGAACCATGCTGAGCAAATTTATCACCAGTCGATTCATGCGAAGAGCACCGTCCCGGATCGTGAAAAGAAGCTCCATGCGATCCTCCGAAGAGAATAGATGCTCGCCCTCGATCAGACCGGTTGCCGAGCCGATGATGGCTGCTAGTGGGGTGCGCAGCTCATGGGAAACCGAATTCAGAATCGCGGTACGAAGCCGTTCCGACTCTGCTGTAAGATGAGCAATCTTGGCTTCCTCCGCCAGCTTGACGCGAGCTATTGCGCTCGCCGCCAAGCCTGCGAGCGCTTCGAGGAGCTGCATTTGCTCGGTTGAGATCCCATTTAGTGTTTGTTTTGGATAGAATACCATGACACCATAGATGCGTTTCTCAGCCCGAAGCGGAATAAAGTTACCCGGTGATTCGTTCAAGTCGGCCGTCTCGCCGTGTTCAAACATTCGCTGCGCGACAGAGAGCTCCGCATTCTTTTGGCTATCGTCGGGATGCTCGGCGGTCCGATGGGCAAGAACCAGGTTGTTCCGGTTATTGGTCAAATAGATCGCGATTTCTGTCTCCAGGGTTTGTGAAACTTGTAGAGAAAAATGGTCAAGCATGGAATCGATATCCGCGATCGCGCTCATCTGCTTGCTAAGCGCGTACAGCGCAGCGGTATGTGCCTCTTTTTGCTTGGAATAATGGACCTGCCGTTTCAGCCTAGCCGCCAAGCTTGCCGTTAATGTCGCAACCGCCAAATAAACGCCAAATGAAACCAGATAGCGCAAGTCTGACACGGCAAAACTTGCAACGGGAGGCACGAAGAAAAAGTCAAAGGCCAACACTCCCAGGATCGCTGAGTAGAGAGCAGGGCGCAAACCCCCGTAGACGGCATTGAAAAGAACCGGAAGCAAATAAATAATGGCGATATTGACCAAATCGAAAGCAAGACCAAACGGTTTTAGTACGAAGGTCATGAGAACGATTAGTACCGTTGTGAATAGGTACGCTCGCAACGAAATCCATATTGCTTTCCATTTCGACATAACGAATCACACCCTGCTTTTTCTGAAGTTCCTCCCATTAGGTTACTGTAAAAAAGGAGTAAAATAAACCGGCTTTAGGCGTAAAAATTCCGTAAAAAAATATGAAAAGTCTTAAAAAGATGAGCATATTCGAGGAAAATGAAGATCTCGAACAAAAATGAAGCCATTACAAGCATAGATGACACAATCTAATCAGTTATGCAATGTGCTGCACTTTACAGTATTTTGGTCTCGGAGTAACATACGATCCATGATTTGAATCGCTTTTCAATTAAGAATTAGCATTCGCTTAATTGCCATTCAGGCAAACGGGGGAACCAACTACGGGACGGAACTTGTGTGAGAGCAAGCAGCCAATCCGGATGGGGTGAATCCATCTGCTTATGCGGAGCATAAGCGAGGGTAGGGCGACTCTCACCGTCCGAATCCGTCAGCTAACCTCGTAAGCGTGGAAGCAGCTCTTTGTCAAAAGTGTTGCTTATGGAGAGAGAGGATGATGAAGCTTGTGATCGTAAGTTTCGACCACAGGGCTTATGCCTCTGTGGGTTTTCGTTTGCTCATTTCGGAAAAAAATGATCATCGTTTAAATCGCTGAATTCTTCGTTTCAGGACGAAGGAGCGGGGGAACCAGTAGAAGCCAGGCTTGTCGGCTTCATGGGGTGAATCGCTGGTAAATCCGGTGTAGGGCGACTCTTGCGCCCGAATCCGACAGCTAACCTCGCAAGCGTCTTAAGAGAGGCAACAATTGTCGTAATTAGACACGGTGCTTTACTGTGCCTAAGAAGCTGACGAAGAGTTCCTCTTCCGAAAGCTTCTTTTTTGTTGCCTGAACAAAGATGGAGGAGATCGGTCATGGTATCCCATGATAATGAATTTATTGTCGTATCCGCGCCCAATAAAGCCGGAGTGCAATTTATCAAAACTTTAAAATTTAAAGGAGTGCCTTTTGCCGCGATTACAAATAATGAAACGGAAAAGTCACGATTGGAACATTTAGGAGTAAAGAATCTCATTACGGTGGATACTACAGAGCGTGAGAGATGGATCATTCCTGAACTATCAATCGGTAAAGTTTTTTTGTTCGAGCGTAGTTTGCCTCTTTGTTGCAAATACATTCAGATCTGTCGTTCTTGGACGGGAAAGCCGATTTACGTCATCACAGAGAGCAGTAATTCCAGGCTCATCTATAAAGGGCTAGGGGCCAATTATGTGATCCACTCCAATAGTGATGATGTTTCATTTTTGCTTGATTAGCTTGGGCAGAAGGTTACGAGGAGGAGTGAATGGAAATGATGGATCTGTTTATGGTTTTGGCGCTGGCAGGGACCTATTTATTATTTTGCGGTTTTCTGGCTTGGTGCGGACGAGTTGTGGGTGAATCAGGGGGAGAACGCCAATGATCATGGTAATCGTGTTTACTGTTTTCATTTTTCTGTATTTAGTCTATGCGCTTGTGAATACGGATAAATTCTAAATCGTTACATGAGTGTACAAAATGAAGCTTACGATGCTGGCTTTCCAATGGAAAGCCTTTAGGAGGAAATACAATGGCCATTTTGCAATTTGTGGCGGTCATTCTGATTTTGCTTTTGACCGTCAAGCCTTTGGGAACCTATATCTTTCATATTTTTTCCAATCAGGCCAATCGGACGGATAATATATTCGGGCCAGTGGAGAAGATCATTTATTGGCTGACCGGTCTAAAAAACCGTTCGGAAATGAACTGGAAACGGTACACGCTGAGTTTAATTTTGACCAACGTTGTACTGGTGGCTGTCAGTTATCTCATTTTACGGATTCAAAACATCTTGCCGATCAACCCAAATGGAATCGACAAGATGGAATCCACACTTTCCTTTAATACCGTCATCAGCTTTATGACGAATACGAATTTGCAACATTATAGCGGTGAAACAGGATTGTCATATTTCTCGCAAATGGCCGTCATTATGATGATGATGTTTACTTCAGCTGCAACCGGAATCGTCGTCGCGATCGCATTCATTCGCGGCATAACGAGTAAAGGCAAGACGCTTGGCAACTTTTTTAGCGATTTTGTCAAGGCGCACACCCGCTTGCTTATTCCGTTAGCCATTATCGTTACACTCGTGTTGGTCGGTTTGAAAGTGCCGCAGACATTGGATCCAACCATTCAAGCTACGACGCTTGAAGGAGCGTCGCAACAAATCGCGACTGGTCCTGTCGCTTCACTCGTATCCATTAAGCATTTGGGAACGAACGGGGGAGGATTCTTCGGTGTAAACTCCTCACACCCGTTTGAAAATCCGAATCCGTTAACCAATGTGATTGAGATGCTATCCATGTGGTGCATACCCGCCGCGCTTACTTACACATTCGGCAGGTTCGCCAAAAATAGAAAACAGGGCTGGGTTATTTTTAGCGCTATGCTAATTTTGTTCGTAGCCTTCCTGTCGGTTGTCTATACCTCGGAATTGAGAGGAAATCCAGCGTTAAATGCGCTGGGGATGGATGCTTCGCAGGGCAG
Organism: Paenibacillus sp. FSL H7-0716; assembly: GCF_038002705.1. NCBI lineage: Bacteria > Bacillati > Bacillota > Bacilli > Caryophanales > Paenibacillaceae > Paenibacillus > Paenibacillus sp. FSL H7-0716. Next base: position 30,695 of record NZ_JBBODA010000037.1, on the reverse strand, counting down.
TATGGAAGGGAAGGAAGTTCGGTTCGGAATTGCGCAATCTGCTTTGTTCACAACGGTAACCACCGCTGCAACAACGGGAACTGTTAACAACATGCACGATACATTAACGCCTTTAGGCGGTCTGGTGCCGCTGTCACAAATGATGTTGAACTGCGTGTTCGGTGGCGACGGCGTCGGGCTGGTCAATATGCTGATGTACGCCATTTTGGGGGTATTTCTTTGCGGACTAATGGTTGGACGTACGCCGGAGTTCATGGGACGGAAAATTGAAGCCCGCGAGATGAAGCTTATCGCCATTGCTATTTTAGCCCATCCGCTCATTATTCTTGCTCCAACAGCCATCGCATTTCTCACCGATTTGGGCAAAGGTGCGATTAGCAATCCGGGCTTCCACGGGATTTCACAGGTACTGTACGAATATACCTCTTCGGCCGCGAACAATGGTTCCGGATTTGAAGGATTGGCTGATAATACAACGTTCTGGAATGTCTCTACAGGTTTGGTCATGCTGTTCGGACGGTATATTTCCATTGTTGCGCTGCTTGGCGTTGCCGGTTCTTTGGCCGCAAAGCAATGGGTGCCGGAAACAATAGGTACGCTGCGTACGGACAATAAACTGTTTGTTGGGATACTGGTAGGAACCGTTTTGATTATTGGGGCGTTGACCTTTTTACCAGCCCTTGTGCTTGGCCCCATCGCGGAACACTTGACACTCCTTAAATAGAAGAGGTGAGGAAATGAATACGAAACGAAAAAGCTTGTTATCAGCGGGTATGCTTAAAAAAGCAATTGTAGATAGCTTCATGAAATTGAATCCGGTCGCGATGATGAAAAATCCGGTGATGTTCGTCGTAGAAGTGGGAACATTCGTCGTTTTGTTGATGACGCTGTTTCCGGGTTATTTCGGTATCGAAGGGCGTACAGGGTTCAATGTAACTGTATTTCTGATCCTCCTCGTTACTGTATTATTCGCCAACTTTGCCGAAGCATTGGCCGAAGGCAGGGGGAAAGCTCAGGCCGACTCGCTCAAGAAAACAAAAAAAGAAGTGACAGCCAATAAAGTGATCGGTAGTGGAATAAAAGTAGTTCCATCTATAGAGTTGCGCAAGGGCGACGTGGTTGTCGTCTCACAAGGGGAAATGATCCCAGGAGACGGTGATGTGATCGAAGGTCTGGCTTCTGTAGACGAATCTGCCATTACCGGTGAATCGGCCCCCGTTATTAAAGAAGCGGGTGGTGACTTTAGCTCAGTTACCGGCGGCACACGGGTGGTCAGCGATCGAATTACCGTACGGATCACAAGTGACCCTGGCGAATCGTTCATCGATCGCATGATCTCTTTGGTAGAAGGCGCAAAGCGCCAGAAAACACCGAATGAAATTGCACTGAACACGCTATTAATCAGCTTAACACTCATCTTTCTGATCGTTGTGGTGACATTGGCGCCGATGGCCAATTATCTGGAGATTAAACTGGAGATCCCCGTATTGATATCGTTATTGGTATGTCTCATTCCAACGACGATAGGCGGTTTATTATCTGCCATCGGGATTGCCGGGATGGACCGGGTCACCCAGTTCAATGTGCTTGCGATGTCAGGGAAAGCGGTTGAGGCGGCTGGCGACATCAATACGATGATTCTCGACAAAACGGGTACGATTACATTCGGAAATCGGATGGCCAGTGAATTTATCGCAGTGGGAAATGAGTCCACTTCAACTGTGGCACAGTGGGCGGCAGTAGGTTCCATGAAAGATGAAACTCCTGAAGGCAGATCCGTGCTAGAACTGATGAAAAAAGAAGGATTGTCCTTTAACGAGCTGCTTTCGGACGGAGCTGAATTTATCGAGTTTAAAGCAGAAACCCGCATGAGCGGCATGGATTTACAAGACGGGCGCAAAATTCGTAAAGGTGCGGTTGACGCGATTAAGAAATGGGTTAGCGCTCAGGGGGGCAGTATTCCTAATGATTTGGATCAGAAGGGAAACGCGATTGCCTCGGAGGGGGGAACGCCACTGGCCGTTGCCGTTGATAAACAGATTTTCGGTTTGATTTATTTGAAGGATACGGTGAAACCTGGTATGCGGGAGCGTTTTGACCAGCTTCGAAAAATGGGGATCAAAACGATCATGTGTACGGGAGACAATCCGTTGACGGCTGCGACGATTGCACGCGAAGCTGGGGTGGATGATTTTATTGCCGAAAGCAAGCCGGAAGACAAAATTGCCGTCATCAAGCGGGAGCAGGCGGAAGGAAAACTGGTGGCCATGACCGGAGACGGGACGAACGATGCCCCTGCACTGGCACAGGCGGATGTAGGGCTCGCCATGAACAGCGGCACGACGGCGGCGAAGGAAGCGGCGAATATGGTTGATCTCGACTCCGATCCTTCGAAGATCATCGAAGTGGTGGCAATTGGCAAGCAACTATTAATGACGCGCGGCGCATTAACCACATTTAGCATTGCGAACGATATCGCCAAATATTTTGCGATCATCCCGGCGATGTTCATGCTGGCAATTCCGGAAATGAACGTGTTGAATATTATGGGACTGGGCACACCGATGTCCGCTATATTGTCCGCGCTCATTTTTAACGCGATTATCATTCCGCTGTTGATTCCGCTAGCGATGAAGGGGGTTGCGTACAAACCGATGGGCTCCGCGCAGTTGCTCAGCCGAAATCTTTTCGTTTACGGTTTAGGCGGTGTGATCGCACCGTTTATCGGAATCAAATTGATTGACTTGGTTGTCCACTTGTGGGTGTAGATAATCGACGAACGTGAAGATAGGATGAAGAGAACCAGAGAGGAATGAAAAAGGATGAATAAAACGGACCATTTTCCTGGACAATCGGGCGGATCGTATCTGTTTTCGATCGTGCGGATCAGTATTTTGTTTGTTGTGCTATGCGGTATTATCTATCCGTTAGCATGCACAGGAATCGCTCAAGTGTTGATGCCGGGCAATGCCAATGGCAGCTTGATTAAAAACAGCAGTGGAGAAATTGTCGGATCCGAACTGATCGGGCAACAATTTACCGATCCGAAATATTTTCAAGGCCGGGTTTCGAGCATCGAATACAAAGCGGAAGCTTCCGGTTCCAATAATTATGGACCTTCCAACCCGGATCTGGTAAAACGGACGCAAGAGTCTATTGAAGAATGGAAAAAAAACAACCCGGATGTACCGGTCAGCCGATTGCCTATTGCGCTGATCACAAACTCCGGTTCAGGATTGGATCCTCATATTACGCCGGAATCGGCCAAGGTACAAGTGCCACGCATCAGCAAATTGACAGGCCTATCCACGAATGAGTTGGAAAATTTGGTGAACGAGCATACGGAAAGCCGCGATTTGGGGATTTTCGGGGAACCCAGAGTCAATGTGCTGAAATTGAATATCGCACTGAGCGAACTCATCAAAAAGTAAGGTTATGCATGCCCTGCCTATCCCAAATAGGCGGGGTTATCGCGTTTTACTGTGAGGGACGCGAAGGGAGAAAAGTATGGAGAGTTTTAGAAGAAAAACAGCTGAAGAAATCTTGTATTCCATTTCCAAGCTTCATCGTGGACATTTAAAGATCTACATTGGTGCAGTCAGTGGCTCTGGTAAAACCTATCATATGCTTCGGGAAGGTCAACACCTTAAGCAGCAGGGAATTGACGTTGTTATCTGTGCGGTTTCAACGAGGCAGCGACCGGAAACCATGGAACAACTCGGAGATTTGGAACGTGTGCGAAGCATCCACTGGATGAAGGATGGAACAGAGCGTAAAGACTTGAACCTTGACGCCTTGATTAAACGTAATCCGGAAGTGGTATTGGTCGACGGGCTTGCCCATCGCAATCGAAAGGAGGCCCGATTTCCGACACGTCTTGAGGATATCAAATATTTGCTGAATCATGGGATCAGCGTCATTACAACGATCAATGTATATGAATTAGAAGGTGCGACAGAACTGGCGCAAAAGTGGACCGGTGTCGTAGTGGAGGAGACAGTCCCCACAGATACGTTGGAATTTGCCGATGAGATTCGATTGATTGATGTATCGCCGGAAACCATTTTAAAGCGTTTGGAAGAGGGACACGTGAACAGTGACTCCACACCCTTATTATTTAAACGAAGCAATATCGGGAAATTGAGAGAACTGGCTTTGCGGCTTGTGGCTGAAGACGTCAACGATTCGTTGGAAAAATACCGCGAAGAACAGGGGTTAATCGGGCCGTCCGGAGCGGCGGAACGTATCCTTGTATCGGCGCAATATCATTGGAACGGATCGATTCATATCCGCCGCGGTCAACAAATTGCCAAACGATTGGGCGGAGATTTGCTTATCGTTAGCTTTGTTCCTCCGAAAAAAACGCTATCGAGAGAAGCAGCCACTTTTAAACGTTCCATTATTAAGCTTGTAGAAAAAATAGGAGCGAAGTTTGAAGAACTTCCATTGCCACACAGATGGCTGCTCCCCCGCACTTTAGTGCACTACGCAGCCCAGCATGGGGTGACGAGAATTGTACTCGGTCATTCCAAGCAAAGCCGATGGCAGGAGCTGTGGAGGGGATCGATTGCAAATGGCATTCTCAAAAAAACGAAAAAGACGGATATCTATTTCGTTGCGGATCGTGCTGAAAAGGAAGGGGAGCGGATATTACCGACCAAGATGCAGGCGACAAATCGCTCGGAGGATCATTACCGCAGGCTTAGCGATCAGGAAGTGGAGAAAAAAATGGGGGAACTGCGAAGAGGACGTTTTAAGGTCCTCATTGGCGCTGCACCCGGTGTCGGGAAAACGTATACGATGCTCCGCGAAGGGAATGACCTGCTGAAAAAAAGAATTGATGTCGTAATTGGGCTTCTGGAAACGCATGGCCGAAAAGATACGATGGCGCAAGTCGGTTCGCTGCAAACAATTCCTCGGGCTAAATTCGAATACCGAGGTACGAGCTTGGAAGATCTGGATGTCCAAGCAATCGTTCGCCGCAATCCGGAAGTGGTGCTTGTGGATGAACTGGCGCATACGAATGTGCCCGGCAGTAAGAACAAAAAAAGGTATGAAGATATTGTTGAAATTTTGAATGCAGGCGTTTCCGTTATTTCAACGATGAATGTACAGCATTTGGAAAGTCTGAACGATGCTGTTGAGCAGATCACCGGAGTCCGTGTCCGGGAAACCATCCCGGACAGCGTTTTGGGCATGGCCGATGAGGTTGAACTTATTGATGTTGCTCCGAAATCGCTACAGCAACGAATGAGAGAAGGGAAGATTTACGCGCTGGATAAAGTGGATCAGGCGCTAGGCAACTTTTTTAAAACGGGTAATTTGATTGCTCTGCGTGAATTGGCTCTTCGGGAAATCGCCGATGATGTGGACGAAAGATTGGAAGCTTGGGAAAGAAACGATTCGCTTCGCGGACCGTGGAGAAGGCGGGAGACCGTTTTCGTCGGAGTAACAACCAGTTCCAACGCCGAGCGATTAATCAGGCGAGGGTTTCGAATCGCTTATCGTTTAAAGGCTGACTGGGTTGTAACGTATGTTCACGATCATGCTGTGGTTGCTGATGAGTTGAAAAAGCGCATCAAAGTGTTGGAAGACTTGACAGCGCGGTTGGGCGGCAGGTTCATAATGCTGTTTGCCCGGAATCGGAGGCAAATTCCATATATGTTGCTGAACAAAGCTAACGATATTCAAAGTACACAAATAATTATCGGACAATCCAAGCGGATCTTGTGGGAAAAAATATGGAAACCACCAGTGATTAGGCCGATTTTGCGTCATGGGCGTCATATGGATGTGTTGATCGTGGCCGATTTTGATCCTCTCATTCAACTGGAAGAAACGTAGCGTTCTATATGTTATCTGAGGTTTGCCTTAATCAAAACGAAGGATTACGCAATAGGTACTTTTGGGGAGGAGTGAGATGTGTATTCACTCGAAGGACGACTTGTTATACTAGCTAGCGGCGGAAATCTTAATGCATTTGTGGAATTGGTTAACATGTACAAAGATAAAATATATGACGTGGCTTCTCGTATGTTAAAAAGTGGGCATGATGCGGAAGAGGTTGTGGCCGAAACTTTTATTCTTGTGTATCAAAATCTCAATAATGTCGATCTTTGTAATCATCTAAAAATCTGGATATTTAAGGTTGCTATGAATTCATGCTTGCAACGACTGCGGAAGCAGAAAGAAGCTTGGACACAGACGGAAGCAGCTTGTGAAACAGGATGCTTAACAGGCACACAGCAACAAGTGAATCAAGCCATTGATGCTTTACCAGAAAAACATAGGATGGTTGTTATTCTTTTTTATTGTCACCGCTTTTCACTGGGAGATGTAAGTAAAATATTAAATATGGATGTTGGAACGATCAAAACATATTTGCGCTATTGTCGAGAGTTTATCAGTGAAAGAGTAACCTATCATTGAGGATCTTGATAGATAAGGAGTTGGGAATATTGCCACTCTGGAATGTGAACGGGACTTCACTGTACTTTGAAGTTTATGGTAGAGGAACTCCCCTTATTTTTATTCATGGTTTTGGATTAACTCACGAGATGTTTGGGCCTCAGATAGAATTTTTCAAGAGATCATGTAAAATTGTACTTGTTGATCTAAGGGGAAACGGACAATCGGGGAAATTAATGGTTCCTAATGATAGCATCATTGAAACCCAATGTGAAGATCTCAGCATACTGCTTGCTTATTTGGGTATTAAACGAGCTGTACTCGTTGGCGTTTCGTATGGCGGTGTATTGGCCCAAAAATTCTCGCAATTATTTCCGGATCAAGTAAGTGCAATCATCATATCTGATAGCTTTAGTAAAAATGTCATGACAACCATTCCGGGAAAAATGTTATATGCGATAACTGCCGTCGGTTGGCTATCCTACTACTTGCCTGGTGAATTCTTTATACGCTCACTTAAGATTATGTATTACAGGTGGGACTTGGCTTACCGTGCGATAAGAAAAGGGATTCTGGAAAAAAGATCCAGAGAATTGCATAAACAGAGGATAGCTGTCAGTAGGATTGACTATACCCATTTTCTTCCCCTGATTGAAGTGCCCGTGTTGTGTATTGTAGGAGCAAATACACTTACAGGAGTTAGGCATATGAAGGAGACCGCGAAGTTGCTTGCTAATGTACGCTTTGAAGTTATTGAGGACTCTTATGATCCTAGCAATTTGTGTCAGCCACAACGATTTAATGAGAGTGTCCAACACTTTTTAGAGGAAAATCATTTAATAGAAACTAACGGGCTGATCCAAAGGTACTCTTAAGGACGAAAGTTTTGAGTATCCATACGAATTCAAATTCATATTTATGTGTAGCAGGATAAATCGTCGACTAAATTCATACTGGAAGAGGCAAAGCTGACCGAAAGGCAGTGACGCAAAGCCACGGATCTTCTCACTGTTCAAGTGATGACCGCCGGGTTACCCAATTTGCCAAACACGGCCTATGGGGTCGTGTTTTTGTTATTTGGAGGATTGGAGGGGAATAAGATATCCAAGCAGAATTTCATTCGAAATTGTCTACGATGGCTGGTAAAGCGAATATAAAAGTTGTGCTAGCTGACAACGACAGGGAATGGTGCCGTCGCTTTACTGGTTTGCTCGCAAAAGCGACGGATATTCATCTCATTAACATTTCCGTTACAAAAGAAGAGGCGCTGCGAGCTAGTTTACAGTTGGACGTGGATGTTGTGGTGGTGAATACAACACTTGGGTCGTCCGGGCACGATGGGCTAGATGCTTCCAAGGACATTCTTGCAAAAAAAGATATTCCAATTATTATCGTGGCCTCAAGTACAGACCCCGAAGTTGTTGTCGAAGCAATAACAGTCGGAGCGGTAAACTTTATAAGTAAAACCTATACGGGCGACATCATCATCGCAATTCGGGAAGCGTATCACCGTAGCTCCTCGTTACATCCGATAGCATCGAAGGTACTTCGCGAGGAACTCACCCGGTTGAAGCGTAAGGAACTTTGCTGTAAGCTGACCGTGACTGAAAAGGAAGTGCTGCAATTAATCGCTTGGGGCCATTCCAAATCCAAGTTGATTCAGTTGATGGGTATTTCACCTAATACAATGAAGACGCATGTTCGTCATATTAGTAGAAAGCTCGGTACGAAATCCATTAAAGAAGCAGCAGTAAAGGCAAAACGACTTGGACTAGAGAAACACTCGGACAATAAGGAGCACGATACCCGGTGACGATTTTCGATTTATTTCGACAAGGTTCTAAAGCATTAGGGTGACTAAAAAATCATCCTGCCGGATGGTATCGAAAATTGATAAAATTAGGTATAAGGTGGGATAGGAATTGATAGAAATGGCCCACTATGAATAGGAGGGATTTGTGGCAAAAGCAACTAAAAGATGAAGCATGGGATAGTTGTCTGTCATGTGGAGAACGGGACAAGTCCAATGTGGTTCTTGATTCTCATTCGCCGTTTGGGTTGTCCCAAAATGATGGATGAAAGGATGATCGACATGTGTCGAAAAGAAACGGAGTGTGGATTATGTCTGGATAGTCGGATAGGAAACGGGGGAGCGGCTTATGTTGTTAGCTGAACAGATAACCCCTTATGAAAAAGTTGAGAATTGGTTGATCGCGTACACGGATTGGAAAGCACGGCTGGAATATGCACAAACAGAGCTTACACACATTCCGGGATTGACAAAAGCGCTGCATGAAGTGGCGATATATGGCTGCGGCAAACCTAATGACACGTTGCTTCGCACAGTCATTCACCGTTTGGAAATCACCGAATATGAAATACCGTTTCTTCAATCCAGGATCGGATTGATAGAATATGCTTTCTCGGCTCTCGCCCCAGAGGAAAGACAATTCGTTCAACTGCGGTATCAAGATCAATTGGCGTTTTCAATTGTTATGGATCGCTTGGGACTATCGCGCCGCGCTTTTTTCTATCATCGAAAACGAATTTTGCAAAAAATATATCGCAAAATAAAAAGTCGGACAGCATTATTGGAGTATGATCCGATTGATGAAAAGTAAAGGTTGGTTTCCGAAAAAGATGCAACTGCGCATCTTTTTTTGGTGAGCAGAAATAAAGCACGTTGTAACCTAATCTCCGTTAGACGGGCCTCCGTAGGTAGGTACATCTTCTGAAAAATTACGCTGATGCACTCTCCTTGCACCGAACATGCACCGAACATGTGTCAGGAATGCACCCTATATTCCCTACTTTTGCACCCCATTTGCATGGCTCTCGTGATAACATGATATTGTGGACAAGACAGGAACAGTACGTTTCGTTCAATACCATAAAGATGAAAGGAGGCTTTTAGTAATATCCTATTTCCAACATAGTCGAGAGACGACGGGCCATCCGATTTTTGGAGCCTGTTTTTTGTTTCGGGCAAAAGCGAACCAAGATCGCCTGCTTGTCCTCCCTGTTTCATTCTCTCTCATAATCAAGCATCAAGCGCCGGTTCTTTTCCTTAACAGGAAAAAGTTCAAGGCGCTTTTTTTATTACGGATGACAGCACCAACAAAACAGATGGTGTTTCTTCTCGCACGGTGTTGCCATGTGAGGATGGAGTTGATATTTATGTGCCCCCTGTTGCAGTAATGTCAAGCCGCGATCTTGTTATATGTTTGTTTTCCGGTTATTAATACGATTACGTTCAGACTTAACCGTAATGGAGCGTTGGAATGCTCTGCGGCAAAGTCTTTTTTGTTTTTTGGAGATTTTCCACAATCGCGTCAAAGACAGCGTTGGCTGTCGCTCTCCCCCTCCATTTTGGTTTGCCCACAGACCAAAATGGAGGGACGAATATGAAAAGGATTAATTTGCGGGACATGTATCCCTTTATCAAAACGGATGTATGGATCGACTTAGATGATGAAGTAGCACAAGAAATTCGCCGTTTTGACTTAAATGAGAGCGCATACAAATTGCGCACCTATCGTCATCGCGCTTATTACTCGCTTGATCGGAACGACGGTATAGAACAAGATGTTCTTTTCCTTTCGATTTCCCCGGAGGAATATTACGAGCGTAAGCTTTCCAATGAGCAGCTTTATGCGGCTATGTGTCGATTGCCGGAAAAATCGTTCAGACGAATTTATGCTCACTTCTTCTTAGGCATGAGCAAAGTAGCGATTGCCCAAGCGGAGCAAGTTGATGAACGGGCAGTACGAAAATCTATTGAACGCGGCTTAAAACAAATGGCGCAGTTTCTCAAAAAAATGTGATTGCGGTAGGTCAAAGGGTCCGATTTGCTTGCCAAAATGAACAGATAGGTAAAGAGCTTTATGTAGGCGGCGGCTGGTTATAACCAGCCGCTCATTTTCCATGAGAGGGGCAGGCAACAATGAATCCGATTCGATTTCGAGATGCTGAACACGAAAGTTTCTACTATCGGATGCTGGATGAAAGGAAATGCAGCGACGGCTATCATCGGGCACTTTTCTACACATTAGGTATTTCCCGCGATACACGGAGTCATATCCGCGATTTGTTTGATTTTTCTAATGGAGGCATTAAACCCGGAGGTCTTGCACTCTCGTGGCAAACCGGTAGTTCTATCCGCGTGTGCAGGCTTGCTTTTAATCTGTGGAATGGCTGGACGGAAAAAGGTGGGGAACGCTACTCTACTCCCCACGAATTATTCGATTGCAGCTACGCTCCCTATTTTTTTGAAGCGATTCAACTTCGTTATCCGGATTATTGCCGAAGCCAGGAGAAGAATTTCAAGCGGCTGAACGAACAAGTTCGCTGAATGGCAACCAGCTAAGGGAGTGGAATAGATGAAGGATATTAAAAAAAGGACTGTTGTGAAAGACATTAAACGTTTGGACAGACTGCCAAACTTGATGGATCGTGTAAAACATTCAAGCGCCCGCACAAAACAGCATATAAACAATGACAAGACGACTTCACAATCTCCAAATGAATATGCGCAGCACCATTCTGCATCTGCCATAGATAAAACATTACGTTTTCAAATTGGAATGAGCGTGGTTGCCAGCAAAAGATTGGTAAAGCTCATTCAAAAAAGGCGGGCAAAGTCAGAGGGGGATATGGTATCGATGCAGAGCCCCGCTGTTATAATTACTAAGCCTTCAGGTACACGTCAATTGCGACTTGCCCGTAGGTTGCATCTCCGCAATCCGGTAGATGGGAAATATCTCTTGTCAGCTAACCATCAATCAAAAAAACAACGCTTTATACGGAGCCGGGTCAATGCCCGGCTTTTGCATCCTCTTCGCAAAAATAGCCTTACTAACCGAATTCTAAATCGGGAAGGTAGAGATCAAGAACCAGCCGGGAAAAAAGGAGCATTTGCCGCCGCGGCATCTCATTCAGCAAATGTAAGCGGGAATCGCCCAAAAGCGATAACGTCCGAAAGCTTGAGGAAGCGGCATTTCAGGCCACCGTCATCCCGAATCCCCTTCGCTATATCCAAGCAAGCAGGCCATACGATCAAACGTAAAGAACGGAAGTTCAAGACATTATCGCCATTTATTAAAACGGGACAACGGCTAGGACAGGCTAAAAGCCATTCTGATAATCAAGCGGAAGGAAAAATGAATAGCGCCAGGACAGCGCAGCGGACTGCACAGATGGCGATGACTGCCCGCAGTTCCATTCAAAGAGCACAAGCTGCAGCGCGATTAAATCTTCGGATCATTAAAATGGTAGTAAAAGCAGCCGCTTTGGTTGTCAAAGGGGGAGCCGCGCTTTTGGGGACTAGTAGCACCGTTATTGTATTGCTGTGCATTGTTATGGCTATAGCTGCTGTCATTTCCTCTCCGTTCAGCATCTTTGTTTCCGGTGAAAACACGGATGCGGATGTAAAGCCGCTTTCCCGAATCATTCAAGAGCTGGACATTGAGTATGCCGACCGACTGGCAGAAATACAGCAGTCCGCTGGCCGTGTAGACCGGGTGGAGTTTCATTTCCCCGGTAGCGCGGACAACACGCGAATAGATAATTGGATGGACATTATAGCCGTTTTTGCCGTGAAGACTGTTATGGATTCAGAAAACGGAATGGATGTAGCAACACTTGATGCAACAAGGATCGGGATCATCCAATCGGTGTTTTGGGACATGAATCAACTGGAATCCCGTATCGAAACGATCGAACATACGGAAAGCATTACGGTAGAGCGTGAAGATGGGACTACCAGCGAAGAGACGACTACCAGCTATGAACGCATTTTGCATATTACCGTTTCGAGCAAAACTGCGGAGCAACAGGCTGAATCTTATCACTTTACAAATGAACAGATGGACATCATGAAGGAAATGATGTCTGGAGAGTTTCGGCCACTCATGTTTGCGATGCTGGGTAAAGAAACTGATATTGGCTTGACGCCGGGGCAGCTTGCGGATATTGGGCAGCATTTGCCCGAGGGAGAAATAGGCAGCGAAGTTGTCAAATTGGCGCTAACTCGGTTAGGCGATCCGTACAGTCAACCGAAGGCCGGACAGGATGACTTTACAGATTGTAGCTATCTCGTTCAGTGGGTTTATCGACAGCTAAGCATTAACCTGCCACGAACCGCAGCGGAACAAGCAAGATTTTGCGTAGAAATTGGCCTGACAGTAAGCGCGGCGGATTTGATTCCGGGTGACCTTGTATTTTGGAGCTACGAGCGAAACGGTAGATTTATGGATATAACGCACGTCGGAATTTATGCAGGCGGCGGGAAAGTGGTGGATGCTTCGTCAAGTCGGGGACAGGTAGTGTATCGCAATCTGTTCGATTCGGACAAGCAAGTGTTGTTTGGCAGACCTTATATTGAGGGGTAGAACTTTCGTATTTCAGTGGAGCAATAGGAATCCTATTTTTGGTGGGATACTGAATAACGTTCTGGTTCAATTGTATCCTGTATCCCAGTGGAGTAATAGGGCTTTCCCGAACAAGCTAGCCTCCGCCGAAAACAATCATCTGGTAAAACAATCAGGTTGCTCGGTTATCAAGATGGAAGACACCTTTCGTCAGGCAGTGGTAGCTCGATTCTCTCACATTGCCATACAAAGCGGTGTTTTTCTATTTTGGAATTGGACTATCTAACCGCCAATAACCTACCAACAACAAGGATCAAAGTCGATTTTCGCCCTGCGGAAGTTGAGTTAATGATCAGCATTTTTGCGGAAAAGGGAGGGAATGCTTGGAAAATGTAGAATATCCTAATGAAGTAGCATTTCTTGTTGAAAGGTGATTATATGGAAACTACTCTAAGTGACTTAAAACCATTCAAATTACCGCAAAAGCCGGATAATTACGATATTCTTTTTGGGCTGCCTATCCCCCCTATAGATAGATTGCGAACATTTTCAGCAGATCAATTTGAGGATATGATTTGTGAATGGGTCGATGGATATTTGAAAAAAGAGTATACATCTGTATATCGCTCAGGCTCGGCTGGTGATAAGGGAAGGGATATAGTTGCAATTGTAAATGATGATTCCCCGAATCATGTCTGGGATAATTATCAATGTAAGCATTATGACCATCCGCTTTATCCAAGTGATGTATGGTTAGAATTGGGGAAACTATGCTACTACACGTTTATTAAAGAATATACAATTCCAAGAAAGTACTATTTGATTTCTTCTTGTGGTTTGGGAACTTCTTTATCAGAATTAATCGAGTATCCGACTCGTCTTAATGCTGGATTAATCTCAGCTTGGGAAGATAAATGCAAGAGAAAGATTACGAATGTAAGTGAAGTTTCTTTAACTAATGAGTTGCTGGAATATATCCAAAAGTTTGACTTTTCAATAATAAATCACTGTCCTCCTCAGAAATTGATAGAACAGTACAGCAGCACACCTTTTTATAAATATCGTTTTGGTGGTGGGTTAAATAAGCCTAGACCTCAGTCGGAGGCCCCAGGGCCTTCAATAAAACCGGAAGAAGTAAGATATGTTTCACAACTATTTGAAGCATATTCAGATCACCTTGGAAAAAAGATTGCTGGTGTTGAGGAGTTGAAAAGCTACAGCTCGCTGCATCGACATTTTAATAGACAGCGGGAAGACTATTATAAAGCAGAATCACTTAGAAGATTTGCTAGAGATGAGTTGCCTTATGACGAGCCCTTTGAAAAGTTGCAGGATGAAATTTATAGAGGAGTAATAGACACTGCAGAGGATACTCATGCTGACGGCTTTGTATGTGTTAAGGAAACAATAAAAGAAGCTAGAAAATTGGAGATTACAAGCAATGTACTAATTAGCTACATTGATGGAAGTGATAGAAGTGGAATTTGCCATCAACTGGCGAACAATGACATTCTGAACTGGGTGAGAAAATGAACGAGGTAAAACTAAGAAGAGAAACCTACCTATTCAATACTCCATTAGAAACTGGACTTCGATGTTTAGTGATTTTAGCAGGATTAGAAAATAAAGCTATAGATATTCAAAGGTTGATTTATTTGGATTATCTATTAACACATTATGGTGATGTTGAGCCAGAATTTGAGAGTCTGCATCCTTCAACACCATCTCGATCTGGTGAAATACTGATAAAGCGAGATTTAGTAAGCCAAGGGCTTCACTTAATGATTAGCAAAAAACTTATTAACATCGAATATGGAAAAAGCGGAATTTTGTATGGAGCAACACCTTACTCTAAAGCGTTTCTTCAACATTTTGAGTCTAACTATATGTTACGGCTTCTGGATGTGAATAAATTACTGATCGACAAATTCTCTAATTATACTGATGTGGAACTCAAAAATTTTATAATGAGAAATATTGATCGCTGGGGTGGAGAATTTGTAAAAGAAGCTTTCGTAAGGGGGGACAACTAATGAGTACAGAGGGTTTTTTTATTTCGGAAATCCGACTTACAGGAAAAAATAAGAGAAATGCTAGTATCGTACTCAAAAAAGGGCTTAATGTTATCTCAGGTGCTTCTGATACTGGGAAGACTTACATATTTCAATTAATAAACTATATGTTTGGTGGTAAAGATGAACCAAAAGAAATAGATGAAAGTATTGGGTATTCAACTATTTTTATTGAACTTGAGAAATATGAAGGAGAAAGCTATACATTAAAGCGTGAAATTGGTGATTCATCAATTTTTGTCTATGAGTCAAAAATTGATGATATTTCATTTCTGCAGAATTGTGTGAAACTGAAAGCTAAGCATGATAAGGATGACAAGGACAATATATCAACATTTCTCTTATCCTTAACGGGAATCAAAGATATGCTTTTAAGGAAAAATGCAAGAGGAACCAAAGTATCTTTTTCTTTTAGAAATCTTGTTGCTCTAATGATGCTTAATGAGGAAAAAATTATATCAGAGGAAGTGCCTATTTTTTCAGGTATACCCTCTAATAGAACGACTGAACTGTCTGCATTTAAGACTATTCTAACAGGCGTAGACGATAGCCATGGAGAAGAGATAGAAGACCCTAAGATATACAGAACCCGACTCGAAGGAAAGTTGGAGTTTGTAAGCTCTTTGTTGCAGAAATTGAAAATGGAATTGAAAGAAAAAGGCGCACAAATTCAGGACTATGATGCCAATGAACTAACTAAAGAGATTGAGAAGTTAATGAGTACATTATCAAATAATAGCAAAGAAATTAATCTTAGGATGGGACAAAAGAAAGAAATATGGATTCAAGAACAAGAAATAAAATCAAGAATTTTAATGCTTGAAGAACTATTAGAAAGATTCAGATTGCTTGAAAAAAGCTATCTTTCTGATTTAGATCGACTTCAATTTCTTATTGAAGGGGATCACTATATCTCACAATTATTTGATTCAAATTGCCCTGTTTGCAATAATCCTTTTAACTCAAAAATTACTGAGCATAATCATGATTTTTACTTAGAGGATTTACAAATTGCGTGTTCTGAGGAAAGTAATAAAATTAACGCTCAGCTAATTGATCTTAGAGAAACATTAACAAATTTACAAAATGAGAATAAAGAAAACAATGAAAAAGTAAAACTACTAAGTCAACAAATTAAGGAAATTGAGGTCATTATTCAGCGTGAATTAAAGCCAGTTGCAGTATTAACGAAAGAAAGAATGGATAATTTGTTGAACATAAAAAAGATTTTTCAAGAAATTGAACTTAATGAACGTCGTATTGCTGAGTATCAAACTAGCCAGTTAGATATTATGAGGGAGTTGTCTAAAAAGAACCAGAAGATGAAATTCGTTAATGAAATAACAACAGAAATTTATGATGATTTTGCTACAGAAGTGAAAGAGTTGCTTGATGGATGGAACTACCCTGATTTAACAAGTGTAAGCATAGATTATGATGATCAGGAGTTAATTGTTTCAGGTAAAAAAAGAAAAAATCATGGAAAAGGTTATCGGGCAATATTAAATGCTGCTTTTGTAATTGCAATTATGAAATATACAAGAAGTATTGGACTCAAGCATCCTGGGCTGATTATTTTAGATTCTCCGTTAACTACTTACAAAGAAAGACTCAATCCTACAACACTAAGCAGTAGTGAAGAAGATATATCGCTAGACATGAAGCAAGCCTTTTTCAAAAATTTATCTAAACTTCGAAATGATGTTCAGGTAATCATTTTTGAAAATATAGATCCTATTAAAGAAGTACAGGATAACATGAACTATATTCACTTTAGCAAAGTAATTGGTGTGGGGAGATATGGTTTTATTCCGGTTGACAATGTTTCTGAATCAGTCAGCAATAATTTTATTCAATAAAAATTAAAAAGTTGAGGGTGGTAATGGGAATAATGGGATTCTCGCAGAAAATTCGTAATTTACGAAATAAAGCTCAAGAGACACAAGCTGCAAATAAAATAATTGATATGCTAGATGATTTGAAAATGAAGAATGATGAAACTACCTCTTATAGATGGATTTGGGAACTGATACAAAATGCGAAAGACGTTGTTAACACAAGCGGGATGGTTGACATAACTATAAACTTTGACCAAGGCAATAATAGCGTTGAATTCAAACATAATGGGAAGCTGTTCTCAACTGAAAATATTGTTTTTCTTATAGAACAAGTATCCACAAAAGATCGAACAATAACTGATGAAAAAAGCAAGAAGACTACAGGGAAATTTGGGACAGGTTTTTTGACTACTCACTTGCTTTCAGAAAAAGTTAGGGTTTCTGGATATCTGCAGGATATTGGTGAGTCACCGTATTCGTTTAATGTTGTTTTAGACAGATCAGGTGTGGATCAGCAATCAATAATCAGTGCCATACAAGAAAGTTGCTTGGAATTAGATAAGAACACTACCATAGCTACTGATAAAACAATAGACGATAAAGATTTCAATACTTGCTTCACCTATGATTTGGATGAGTCTGGGGTGTCAACAGCAAAGAAAGGTCTGAGGAATCTACTTATTGCTGCACCTTACGTATTTGCATTTGTTCCAAAGATAGGTTCTATCACCGTTACAAGTGGTCAATATGTACAAACAATTAGCCGCGGCAAAATGATTGAAACTGAGCTTGAAGATGCAAAGGTGACAAAAGTTGTAATTACAACAAATGGGGTAACAAAGGATAAATTTATTTTTGTCCTAGGAACGAATGATGTATCTGTTGCAGTGGAAGTTGAAGAGTGTGCAGATAGTAATTTTACAACAAAGTACGATCCTCAACTACCTAAAATATTTTGTGACTTTCCTCTCTTAGGAACAAATGATTTTTCATTCCCTGTAGTAGTAAATAGTGCTCTGTTTAATCCAACAGAACCACGAAATGGTATACGTTTAACGGATAAAGATCATAAACAAATAAAAGAAAATAAGCATTTATTAATAGAGGCTTCACATCTTTATATTAAGATGGTGGATTACTTTTTAAGAAAAGGATACGAAGGAATTTATAACATTACTAAAATCTCTGAACAGCCTGCTAAGGATTGGCTATCTAAAGAGTGGTTTGAGCAAGAAATAATCAATAAACTAAAGTTTCATATATTGGAAATCCCTCTCATTTCCACGCATAGTGCTGAAAAAAGGTCTCTTGCGGATGAATGGGGCGGTACACGTGTACTCATTCCAAAAGATTTAGATGAATCTCTCAGGGCAAAAGTATGGACACTATCAAGTAATCTTATTCCCGATATGATTACAAAGCGTGAAGAATTAGAGTGTTGGTACAATTCTTTATGGGAAGAATGCCGAAATTACGGTTTAATAGATTTAATTAACCGAGTAGAAAAATTTGAAAATATTAGTGAGTTATCAAAAAATCTTAATGTTAATGTAAATGACTGGTTAAATGAATTATTGGCATTATTCTATTCTAATGAATATTCGTATACCAACAGCCTTGGCAGAAGCCCACGTATTTTGCCGAATCAATACGGTGAATTTCGTACTTTAGATGAGGTATCACTTGATTGCGGTATCGATGAAGTTTATAAAGACATATCTACTGTATTAAATTTGGATTTTAAAATTGAATTATTGGATAAAGAAATCAATAGTAAATTTCTTACTAACATTAAAAAACTCACGTTAGATGATGTTTTCTCAGAGATTCTAAAAAAATTGCATAGATCACATTCTGCAGTACAAGACTTTTATAAGAGCATTATTTCTCTTCAAGCTAAACAGAATAGCGAACAAAATGACTTTTTAAATCTCGTTTGTGAATTGCAAGGTAAGGATGCATGGATAATGAATACAGTTTCAAAACAATCACAAGAGCTATTAAAATTGGCTTTGAAATTCTGGAGGGAAAAAATAACCAAGGACATAAGTTCCTATGAAAGTTTAAGAAACTTTGCCTCTACTTTTAGTTTTACTAGTGATCGTGAGGCAATGATATGGTTATCAAATTTTGTTCAAATTTTGGTGAAATACGAGCAAGAGGGTTTATTGGATAAGATTTCTATATTGCCTGATCAATATGGAGATTTCAAAATGAGAGCAGAATTATCGCAAGATTCAGGTGAAATTGATGAAATTCTAAAAGATGCATCAAAACATGCTGGATATGATGTACGTAAAACATTGTTATCAAAAGACATTATTCTAGATCTACCTGAAAATAGAACTGTCTACTTAGAGAACATTTCTGAGAAAATCACGCAGTATGTGAAAACGAATAAAAACAGTATCGGGCAAAATGATATTGATGTGAAAGAAGTATTTCAAAAAACATATCTTTGGCTTAGAGAAAATTTAACGAATGAAACGGTCAAAAAGTGCTTCAAAGATTTATTAACTAATTTACATTGGTTTTACAATGATAACGATATTGCTGAAAATATGTCAAAAATTGAAGAATACAATGATATATTGGAGAAATATGGTGTTTCTGGAGTGCAAGAATTAGAGCAGATATTATCTCGCTCAAATGTTGAAAGTAGTTCAAGTAAAACGGTGGAGATTTCAATGGAAATTCTTGCACAATGGGGTATTTCAACAGAAGAAGATTTAAATCGCGCTTTGGAAAATAATGTGTTTGGTCCGGAATTTATTCATGATTCTAAACGCAACTCAGAATTATTCAGCTATGTCCAAGATATTCTTGAGCGCTCCAAGAATAAAATCATTGAATTTTTAGAAAAGAAAGAAGACGAAAATGGTGTTAAAGAATATGACATTTCAGATCCGATCAGAATTAGTAATACTATCTTCGTAATAAAAAAACACGGTACTGATATTTATTTAATTACTCGACCATCTGATTATGGTCAAATAATATTATATTATGATACTGAGTTGGATATGCTTGACTATGAAAAAGATTGTGAATTATGGGTTGAAGATGATAAGAGCGAACCGCAAAAAATTACATTTGGGAAAATATTGAAGCTGACTGGTATTAACAAGATTCCACTTAGGAGCATAAGAGAAAAATGATTGATATTAATGAAGTAAAGCAATTACTGCAATCTCCTGATTCGAAAAATCTTATCTGTAGAAACTTAGAATTCAGACCGCAAAATTTGGCTATGTTTATTGCTGCCCTGTCAAACATGACAGAGGGGTATGGTTATATTGTAATCGGGGTAAGTAAAAATACAAATAATTACTCTATTAATGGAATAAGTAATGGATTCATATTAGATGAACCTATTAAACGGGCACTCAGTTTGTTATCCGAGCAACCACTAATAGAATTTGGTTCACTTAGTATTGAAGGTAAAAATATTTATGCAATAAAAGTGATAAATGTTGAAAATGAGATTTTCTTCAGTATTCCACAAAATACAGAGTCACTAACCGATTTATTTATTCGTGATCTTTACTTGGCTTGCATCAAACTTCAAGCACGTAAGATTTACGTTAGCACTACAGAAGATGAGCGTAATGACTTTATTACAGATTTACTGGAAACAAACGGATATCATATAAAAGACCAAACTCGACGCGGAAGTTCTGCTAGTGGTAAATCATCTGGCGAAATTGATATTTTTGTTGAAAACAATAGAATGCCTTTTACTATTATCGAAGCCCTTAATTTAGATAGCTTAAACACTAATTATCTAGATGTTCATCTTGACAAGATATATTCTTACGATACAACAGGAAATGCATTCAATGTATGCTTGTCATATGTCAAAGTTAAAGATTTTGGGTCTTTTTGGGATAGGTATTGCAACTACGTCAAAACACGTAAATATCCAGTAATGCTTGTCTCTTCTGATACAAATGCTGATAAAGATTATTCATACTCTGATATTAGATTCATGACAACGACGCATAATCGTTCAGGTAAAAATACACGGCTTTATCATATGTGCGTAAAAATACAAGAAACGTAGTTATTGGACAGTGAAAAGTTCTTGTCGAAGAATCGACAATTGGAAAAAGTCCCAATCAAGAATTGTTAGAGATGCTTAAGCTTCCTACATCAGAAAGTAAATGAATTTTTGCTCCGCTAAAATTTGTCGATGGTATGGAGCAGGGCTGATTCGAGTATCGTTCTCTCCGAGTTCTCTCAAACGTTCAAATTCGATCACTTTTTGATGATTTTCCGAGATGCCTTGTGGCAGTAGGGAAAGGCGATGAAAAACGTCGAAACCCTTGATTTTATAAGGCTTTTCGCGGTTTTTTGGTTCCCCTAAAGGGACATGCTTTCCGCTTGCTTTCCTTTAGCGCGCTAGATTCAGGTCCGTGTGGGCTAACCCCCGTGGAGGTTCGAGTCCTCTCGACCGCATACCTAAGTGCATATAAACAGGCAATACTTTTGAATCGCTCTTCAACCTGAAGAGCCTTTTTCTATTTATACGCATAATTCAATTTGACAAACTCTATATAAAAGAAGTGAAGCAAAGATGGAGCCTAATGTAGGTGTAAATACGAAGCAAAGTGTGCGGTTTCTGGAAAAGTATTTCTCTGGTGAATCGATAGATTATCGTCAGATGATTGCTTTATTCATCCCTATCCTAGTGGATCAGGCCTTTGTGGTGGGTCTTAATCTAGTGAATACAGCTATGATAAGCTCGTCTGGTGTGGCAGCTATCAGTGCGGTCAATATGATAGATTCTCTTAATATTTTTCTCATTAGTGTATTTATTGCCGTCTCAACAGGTGGGACGGTTGTTGTTGCGCAGTATAAAGGGAGCGGCAATGACCTCATGGTGTCAAAAGCTACGGCAGGTGCTACGTCATCTGTTTCGCTGATGGCATTTGCTATTGGGATGTTCGGAATTCTTTTTCACAATCCGCTGTTGAATTTACTATTTGGAGCGGCCTCGCCAGAGGTTATGGAGAACGCCCGAATATATTTGATTGGGAGCTGTATCTCTTATCTTGGTATAGCTGTTGTGGAAGCGGTATGTGGTGCTCTTCGAGGAATCGGTAGAACGAGGGCCTCGCTTGTGCTTTCGCTAATTATGAATTTAACTTACGTCTTATTGAATCTCGTCTTTATTAACCTGTTGCATATGGGTGTTCTGGGGATGACCATTTCTATAAATATTGCTAGATACCTGGGGGCGTTCTGCGCACTTTATTATCTATTCCGACTGGACAACGATCTGCATATCCGTATTCGCGATCTTGTAGCGGTTAAGCTGTCTATGCTGAAAAAAATAATGTTCATCGGGATGCCGTTTGCGGCGGAGCAGATGTTCTTTAATGGTGGTAAAATTCTGACTCAGATCTTTATCGTTAGTCTGGGTACGTATGCACTTGCGACTAATGCGATTGCCTCCTCCTTTGCAGGGATTATGCAAATCCCCGGGAATGCGTTGTCCTTAACGATTATTACAGTGGTGGGACAATGTATGGGAAGCAATAATGTTAAGGATGCTCGAAAATTTATTAAATCATTCCTTGTCACCTCTTCTCTTTCCCTGGTGGTGATGGGGTTGCTGATTATGCCTTTTTTCAATCCATTAGTGTCGATGTTCCATCCTCCTGCTGAGATTGTGGGCGATATCTTCCTGATTGTGCTCATTAATACGATTGCGCAAATTCCGTTATGGTCCATAAGTTTTATTACACCTTCGGCGCTTAGAGCAGCAGGGGATTCCAAGTTTACCTCCATGGTTTCGATGCTTACGATGTGGCTGTTCCGTGTAGTGCTCGGATACATCTTAGGTATTGTTCTGAACTTTGGTATACTCGGCGTTTGGCTGGCGATGAATTGTGAGTGGGGGATCAGGGGTTTGATTTTTCTGCGGCGATTTATGGGCAAGAAATGGGTTCAGCATCGTGTTATATAATAGATATAAAAAAAAAAAGGACACCCTGAGGGGTGTCTTTTTTGCATGCTCTGATGAGTACTTTTGGAGAATGCAGCTTGAGTATTTCTTGGGTAGCGGGGTAATAATATGTAGGAATTGCGTCTTTATGCTTACTAAAACACACAACAAGGAGTCTTGCACAATGTCACATTTCGTTAGATCCGTTACTTCACCAAAGAAATTTATCTCCGGCCATAACTTACTTTCAGATCTGAATGAGTATATTAAGGCGTTTGGCGATCATGCTTATGTGATCTGTGATGAGTTCATTTTGGAACGTGCTAAGAAAGAGGCGGGAAGTTCCATCGAAGGTGCGGGGAATAAGGCTACCTTTGAAAAGTTTAATTATGAATGTACTCAGGAAGAGATTAATCGTAATCGGGAACTTGCCCGTAAAGCTGGGGCGAATATCATCGTCGGTATCGGCGGAGGTAAAACACTGGACACCGCAAAAGCTACTGCTTATTATGAGAAGCTGCCTGTAGTTATTTTTCCGACGATCGCTTCTACTGATGCACCATGTACAGCACTGGCTGTCATTTATAATAAAGATGGTTCATTTGATCAATACTTGTTCCTCCCAAGTAATCCGGATGTAGTCTTAGCTGATACAGCGATTTTAGCTTCAGCGCCTTCCCGTTTTTTTGCAGCTGGAATTGGCGATGCACTGGCTACTTATTTTGAAGCCCGTGCCTGTTATGCCTCTAATGGTGACAATCTCGTACTCATGAAACCTTCTACAACGGGTCTAGGTATATCAAGACTTTGTTATGAAGCTCTACTTAAGAATGCGGTAAAAGCTAAACGTGCGGTTGATCAGAAACTCTATACACGCGCGGTGGAGGAAACCATTGAAGCGACAATTTATCTAAGTGGTGTGGGTGCTGAATCTGGTGGTCTGGCTGCCGCACATGCTATCCATAATGGGATGACAGCCGTTCCTTCACTACACAAACCTCAGCATGGTGAAAAGGTTACGTTTGGTCTTTTAGCCCAGTTAGTACTGGAAAATGCCTCAAATGAGGAGCTGGAAACTGTCATTAAGCTTATCAAGGATGTAGATCTTCCGCTAACCCTCGCCGATCTGGGGTGTACGGAATTTATCGAATCCGAATGGCGCCAAGTTGCTGAAGCTGCTTGTGCAGAAGGAGACACAATGGGCAATATGCCGTTCCCGGTTACTCCAGAAGATGTGTACAATGCGATAGTGGTGGCGAACTCGCTGGCAGAGTCTTATAAATAACTAGCACAACTAATATGCAGTGATAATGAAGGCGCCCTTGGGGGTGCCTTTTATTTTTATATAGGGTAAGCTTTTGAAGTATTGTAGTGGTAAAATTTTTCATATAGCTAATGGCTTCTGCACTTAATCGCGGGATAGGGGGACCTACAGAAACGAGATTATTGCTAATCGCCCCGCTGCTGTGTCAATTGTACTCTATGTAATAAGGAGGAAGGAAAGATGAGAAAAAAACATTTAGGTTATCTAATCCTTATTATCATAATTATTGGAGCGGTAATAATAGCAGTAATTCACGGAAGCTCGGAGCGTCAGAACAAGCGGGCAGCAGGAAGTCTTGGAATGGATTATGTGCGTAAAGAGTACACGGAAAGTGCATCGCTGAGAGTTGCAACGATTTGCAAACCCTTATTTGGAGGGTCAGGTTATCAGGTAGTGCTCGAGGATTCAAGTGGGCAATCGTATTATGTCATTATCGTTCTCGGAACTACACATAATCTTGTCACTATGGACGATCTGACGAACGAGGTGCGGGAAGGAACATCTGTGTTTCCGTGCCACCAATAAAACATGATAAATGAATTGGATCTCATCTATATGATTATTGGGAGGCACTCCTGCGGGGTGTCTATTTTTGTTATATTAAATTGAATTTTGTTATTTATTTTCGGAATAACTAACATATATGCTAACGTAAAAGATAAAATAATTATAACAAGAGGCAATATTTTGATTGTTTTATGCCAATGTAACCGCTATAATCTTGCGTATACCGGAATATGTAACGAAATAAGAGATTTTTGTTAGTGTTTGTTATCAATAACAAAATTGAAGATGTGGAGGTGAATAGTTAGCGAGTAGGTCTGTAATTGTCTTCTATAAGGACAGATAGTTATTGGGTTCATAACAGCTGGTTGGCTATTCTTATGATCAAATCCATTTATTTTCGAAGGAGAATTAGGAATGAAAAAAGCGAAAAAGTGGCTGGGGAGTATACTTGCCTGTGCAATGATAATGTCTCCTTTCCCATCTGTAATTTCTGCAGCAGCAGCACCATCCACTGTTGGATTCGGTGATACACAGGGGCACTGGGCACAACAAAATATTGCGAAGTGGGTAGAAAATGGCGTTTTAAACGGGTATCAGGATGGTTCTTTTCACCCCAATGGAGGAATTACAAGAGCTGAGTTTGCTACGATCTTGAATAAGGTATTCGGTTTCTATATGAAGTCAGATCAATCTTTTTCCGATGTAAAAGCGACCGATTGGTATGCAGATCAGCTTTCGTTGGCAAGATATGCTGGGTATTATGAAGGATACTCAGAGAATAAGGCACAAGCTACTGATTATATAACGCGTCAGGATGCGGTGACGATGTTGGCTCGGATATTTACTCTTCAAGTTACTGAAAGCGCTTCATCAATGAGTGAATTTAGTGATTCCGCTCAGATTCAGGCTTATGCTAAGGATGCAGTTCATGCGCTCTCAGGTTTGATTACAGGGTATGAGGATGGAACCTTTAAGCCGCTTGGAAGGATCACCCGTGCCGAAGTTATAACGTTAATTAATAAAATAGTGAAGAGTTATTACTCGCAATCTGGAAGCTTTGAAGGAGGAATAGTTTCTGGGAATGTAGTCGTTAATCAGGATGGTGTTGTGTTAAAAAATGCAACGATAAACGGAAACCTATATCTAACTGCTGGGATCGGTAACGGCGAAGTGACCCTTGAGGGTATTAAGGTTACGGGCACCACATTTATTGCAGGTGGCGGGGTAAATTCCATTCTTATTAAAAATAGCTCATTAGGCAAAGTAAATATAAATCGTAAAGAGGGTGAGGTTCGGGTCCTCACGAGTGGTACAACCCAAATTTCTCAGCTAACGGTAGATAGTCTAGCAAGGCTGGAGTTTGGAATTGGGACGATGATCACCACGGGAATTCTAAATAGAACTGTGGGATTGATCCTAGGTGAAGGCGCATCGATTGCAAATCTAAACGTTGCTGATAAAGCGACTGGAACCACTATTTCTGGTCAGGGCGACATTGTAAAAGCGGACGTTAAAGCAACAGGAGTAACGTTGAACGGTAAGCCCATTGCTCCTGGCACAATTGTCATTATCAAAGGCAATCAAGGTCCTGTAGCAACGGCTACCCCAGCGCCTACCTCGGCATCAGGCTCATCAACAACGCCGGCAGGTCCGACTAATCCAACCGCGGCACCTACAGCGACACCAATACCAACGGAAACACCGACACCAACGGCAACACCAACGGCAACACCAACGGCAACACCAACAGCGACAGACCCTACGGGTCCTGTGGGACGTATCGAGAATTTAGCGGATGTTGATGCAAGTAGTGAGACTAAATCGCTATTCGCCTATTTACAGGATATTCGCGGCAGTGAGATCTTGTTTGGACATCAGCATGCTACTACAGAAGGACTTTCTATTACTGAAAAGGACGGAACGCAGTCTGAGGTCGAGAATGCAGTAGGCGACCTTCCGGGGCTGTTCGGCTGGGATACGCTTAGTCTTGAAGGTTTTGAGAAACCGGGAGATTTAGGCGCAACCAAGCTGGAGAATCGTGATAAATTAATCGGCGTGATGAAGTCTGCTTATGAAAAAGGCGGCGTGCTTACATTAAGCTCGCATATGCCGAACTTCGTCACAGGAAAGGACTTTTATGACACCAAAGGAAATGTGCTCACGCATATATTACCCGGCGGTGACAAGCATGCAGAATTTAATGCATTCCTGGATATGATTGCGGACTTTGCGAATAACTTAAAAGATGATGATGGTAAAGCTATTCCAGTCATTTTCCGTCCATTCCACGAGCAAAATGGTGGCTGGTTCTGGTGGGGTGCGCCTTACCGTACGAAGGAGCAGTATGCTGAAATCTATCGTTATACCGTTGAATACTTAAGGGACAAAAAAGATGTGCATAACTTCTTATATGCATTCTCACCGGGAAGTCCATTTAACGGCACAGATGCGACCTTCCTTGAGACGTATCCGGGAGATGACTATGTCGATATCCTTGGCTTCGATAATTATTATGACGGAACCACTGAGGGTTGGTTTGATTCAGTTGTGAAGGATGCTAAGCTGATCTCGAAGCTGGCGGATGATAAGGGAAAAATTGCAGCATTTACTGAGTTCGGTTATTCGGGTGTGAAGCCAACTGGAACGAAGGACCTGAAATTCTTTACCAAGCTAATCGCTGCGCTGCAGTCTGATCCGGATGCTAAACGGATGGCGTACATGCAGACTTGGGCGAATTTCAATACAGATTCTATCTTTGTCCCTTATAGAAATGCTCCAAACGGACTAGGGGATCATGAACTGCTCCCTGATTTCGTAGACTATTATAAGGATCCGTATACAAGCTTCAGCCATGAAGTGGCTGTTGCGGATGCGTATTCGAAACAGGTAACTACAGAAACCGAGCAACCTTTTTTACACATTGCCTCACCAACCGCAAACCAAACAGTGCCCACGACAAAAGCATCGACCCTTCGTGTTCGTGTGTTGAATCAGGACGTGGATAAAGTAACCTATCTGATTGGGGATGACACAACAGAGTACAGTATGGCAGCTGACACAGAAGGTTTCTATTACTTGGCAGATTGGACACCAGGTGTAGCCTTCGACGAATCAGGCGTGATGCTTACTGTTAAGTCCTATGCAAAGAATGGTTCTGTACTTTCACAAACGATCCAAATCTTTGTAAGTGACGTGCAAGGCATTGGGGACCCATTGATTGTAGATACTTTTGAGAATTACAAAGGGAATGATGAATTACTTCGTGCGGCATTAAGTCCTGCGGGTGATCTAAATACGATCTCACTTGATGCGGACCATAAAAATGATGGCAAGTATGGCCTGAGATTCGATTATAATGTGGACGGCCAGGGTTATACAGGTCGTACCAAAAACATGAATAATGCCGACTGGTCGGACGCCAACAAATTGAAGCTCTGGATTGCACCTGATGGCAGCGACCACAAGCTTGTTATTCAGGTCAATGCAAGCGGCATCTCTTTTGAAGCTTATCCTTCACTGGCAGGTACGACACCTGGCATGGTGGAAATTCCATTCAGCCAGTTCGCTCCAGCGCCATGGGATACAGGAAATGCCGGTAAAGTAATCACTAAAGAGAACCTTAAGGACATTCGGGCAGTGTCTATCTACGTAAATAAAAAGGACACAGTAGCGAGTACGTCTGGTACGCTGTACTTTGACGATATTACAGCGTTTAATGATGGAACCGGTGGCGTCCCTAACGGGGGCGAAGGTCCTGGCAGCACGCCAGAACAGGCGAAGCTGTTGTATGGCTTCGAAAAAGATACTCAGGACTGGACAGTAGAGCAGAATAATGCCAGTGCAACCGCGGCAGTGATCTCGACTGATGAGGCTGCTGAAGGAACTCATTCGTTAAGCTCCTTGTTCTCACTCGATTCAGGTGGAGCTTTTGAGCTCAGCAAAAATGGCAGTCTGGATCTGAGCG
This sequence comes from Paenibacillus sp. FSL H7-0716, assembly GCF_038002705.1. Classification (NCBI taxonomy): domain Bacteria; kingdom Bacillati; phylum Bacillota; class Bacilli; order Caryophanales; family Paenibacillaceae; genus Paenibacillus; species Paenibacillus sp. FSL H7-0716. Next base: position 2,264 of record NZ_JBBODA010000037.1, on the reverse strand, counting down.
CGGTAGATAAATTAAGCGCACAAATTAAACTGTCGAACGGAACAGCGGATGCACGTTTGTATATTAAGACGGGATCGGCCTGGTCTTGGGCTGACAGTGGAGCTGTGAAAGTAGATTCGAGCGGATTTACTACGGTTTCGCTCAACTTGGCAGGTATTGCTGATCTTAATAGTGTAAAAGCCATAGGTATCAAGCTCGAGGGATTCAGTGGCACGGGAACTTCTACGCTGTATCTGGATGATGTTCGGACCCTGAAGAATGGTACCGCACCTGAAGCTGTCGTCTATGGCTTCGAGGACAATACACTGCAAGGCTTCAGCATCAATGTGGATGAAAATAATAAATATAATACAGCACTGGCCCAGAATCTATCGGTGAGCAATGCTGTGTATGCTGAGGGAACTCATTCGATGCAAGCGGACTTAGCATTAAATGGAGGGCAGTTCCAGCTGCGTCGTATGGTGGTTACCAATTTAGCGAATGCATCAACAATTACGCTTAAAATCAAGGTTGTACCTATTGATGCAAGCGATGTTAGCGGTGTAATGGCTCAGCTGTTCACCCAAAGTGGCTCAAGCTGGGGAACATGGACTGCTTCTACGGCTGCACCAGTAGATACCAATGGATTTACTACAATAACATTGGATATCAGCAAGGTAGCGGATCGTAATTTGACCCAAGCGATTGGCGTTCAAGTCATGACCACAGCAACCGATCCGGTGGGTAGTGCTACCGTATATGTGGACGAAATCACGATTAAATAGAAAGTAGTAAAGCCGGAAGCGAACATTTTACGATGTTCACTTCCGGCTTATTTATTTAGCATCAAATTAATTCATTTTAAGCCGAGTATCTGCCTGAAATTAACGAAGCTTAATGGATCCGCCATCTACCATGATAGTCTGGCCCGTAATATAATCGGAATCTTCACTCGCTAGGAATACCGCAACACGACCAATATCACTTTCCAGTTCACCCAATCTTCTCAAAGGTATTTTTGAAATCATGTTTTGGTAATACTCAGGGTTTGCTTCTGCCCATTCAATCATGCCAGGAGAATTAGCAATTGGAGCAATGATGTTTACGTTGATACCAAATGGACCAAATTCATTAGCGGCTACCCGGGTAATACCACGGATGGCTTCTTTTGCAGCAGCATATGTTCCTTGATTGGGATCCCCGTTGAGGCCAGCACCCGATGCAAAGTTAATAATTTTACCTTGTGCTTCTTTTAAATAGGGTAGTGCTGCTTGCATGAAATAGAAGGTTGGATAGAAGCCTGTATCAAAAGATAAATCGAAATCAGCCTGTGTAGTTTCTTCGATAGATTTCATTCTGGATGCGTGAGCATTGTTTACTAAAATATCTATTTTTCCGAATTTATCAGCTACTTGTTTAACAAGGTGAGCTATTTTATCGTGTTCCTTGAGGTTCGCTTGAATAAAGATAGATTCAGGTTGATATTCTTGTAATTCTTTAATTGTTTCTTTGCCGGTTTCTTCATTGAGGTCAATAATGGCTACCTTAGCGCCCTCTTTAACAAAAGCCAAGGCCATTCCTTTACCAATACCGCCTGCTCCACCAGTAATAATAGCTACTTTTCCTGCAAGTCTGCTCATGTTGCTATCTCCTTTTTGTGAAAAAATGTAGTATTTAACTCTTATCAGAGGTAAGGTGTAATTGTTACTTCGACTATATATTACCCAAAATAGTAGCTATATTTACCATGAAGTAGAAACGGCATCATTTACCAAGATGAATATAGAGGGTGATGATGAATGTTTCAGCAGCTAATGAGGCCTATTCCGGCTCTTATGTAGATGTTGAGCGATTGAATTAAGCGGCGCACCAAGTGATGAACAGTTGATGATTCATGTGTCGCACCAAGTGATGCTGCAAGTGATGCAATAAGTGAAGTATTTATAGAGTAATTAGGGAATTTCTCCCTGAAATTCAGAGATTTCTGTTCATCAGACTTATAATTAGGGAAAACTTACCTGATTTTCGGCCGATTAAGTAACTAATTAAGAAATCCCCCTAATTATTAGGGAGGAATTCCCTGATTTCGTTCATTTAGAGCGAATATCGGTTATTTTCAGGGAGTTTTTCCCTAATTAGTTTAAACCCTACCGCAAGCCGTACGAAAATCACACCTAGCAAGTCGCCCACCGCCCACTGCCTACGCCCACCGCCCACCATCCAACCACCTACTGTCTATCGTACAACCGCCCACCGTCCAACCACCTACCGTCTACCCTCCCACC
>NZ_JBBODA010000036.1:0-56292 GCF_038002705.1 Paenibacillus sp. FSL H7-0716 | reverse complement strand
CCCGGCTGCGCCCAAGCGCGAGGCAGGCCTCGCAATAGGCGCAGCCCATAAGCCCGCACGCGGCGCATTCCGTGCGGCCGGTGGGCACGCTGCCGCAACGCAGGCAGCGCAAAACCCTGCGGCGAGCGACAGCGCCGCGCCACAATACGTGCGGCAGCTTAGCCGCCGCACGCACCATAACGCCAGCACCCGCAGGGAGCTGGCGGGCCCGCGCCCCGTGCGCAGCCGGGGCTGCATTGCCTACGGCGGCTGTAAGCAACAGCCGCCCCTGCAGATGCGCCAGTTGTGCCGCCTGACGCCAGCAACCCCCTAGCTCTGGCAATTCTTCTGCCAACAGCGCTTCTACTTCCGGCTCCAATAAAGAGCGCCCGGCCACAGCCCGCAATAATTGTTCTGAATCCGATTCTAGCAATCCAGAATCAAATCCAGAATCAAAATTCTTTTTTTCACTCCAGCCATACCTTTCATTCTTCTTATTGTCCTGTTCTATTCCGAAACTCGATTTATTAGGCTTCCATATGAATATTCCATCATTCAGCCACTGTGCCTCCCACAGTCCCCCTGCCTCTTTCTCCTCTCTCAACTCAGCCTCGAGCATACTATTAATATATTGCCCCCACTCCTTAATCGCCCAGGTGCTCATTACGCTTCTTTGTTTGAAGCTGTCCCGGAGCTTCACAGCCCACCCTAGCGGCAACGCAGAAGAAAGCAGAACCAAACTATTCGCCGCTAAGGAACTCCCAGTTTTCTTATCCGGTCTAGCTACAGACCACCACCATCTATCCACGCTAAGATCTAATGAAATTTCAACCCTCCAGCTTCCCTTGCATTCCACAGCATATACAGCGACTTGCATAATAATCCCTCCTACCTTTCGCTTGTACTTAGCAACTCCATATTTGATCCCAAATTCACGACTCCGTCTCCCCAAATGCAAAAAGCACACTCCCCCAGTTCTTGGAGAGTGTGCTTCACCCGTTACTTACATATTTACTTAAGATCTGTTGCGCTTTGATTCGCATCCCCTACTTCCTGCCATCCCCATAAAAGGCAGCGATACAGACTGCCCTGACAGCCGCAAGTCTACTACAATTCCTTCATGCTGTAATTCTTCACTCATCTGAAGAGAGTACAAAGATGTTGCAAGATCGATAGAGCAGCCGCTAGCGGCCATTTTGGAAACTATCCCCAGTGTTCCATCGCTCGAACCATCATCCATGAACGTTACTCGCAATCGTTTTCCGGTTAGAAGAGCTTGAAATGTCAGTGCCCGAATGTACCATTCCACAACAGATTCATGATTGCGGGTAATAAAAATATAATGAATCCATTTTCCGGACTGCGGTGTTTTACGCACCTTCTGCCGGTTATGCAACATATGAATCATCACTGCAGCGGATACATAAACAACCGCAATCCATATCAACTGGGCTACCATGGAGATGCACCTCCTCTGTATACCAACACTATATGCCGGCATTAAAAGGTCGGTGACTGCCTAGAATACCCATCAGGGAAGCAAGCTGTGTCTACTTAATTTCTTTCCTTTATGTAACGTATTACTGTGAAGCTTCTACAAGGTTACCCAGCCATATTTAATCGAATTAATAACGGCTTGAGTCCGATCATCCACTTCCATTTTTTGCAAAATACTGCTAACATGGTTTTTAACTGTTTTTTCACTAATGAATAAATATTCACCAATCATTTTGTTGCTCTTACCTTCAGCCATTAGACGCAGCACTTCTGCTTCACGACGGGTTAGAGGATTGTTGTCGCCAGCAATAAATTTAACACCAGCTTCCTTCACCACTGTATCTGTAGTTACGCCAGTCTCGTTAAGGTAAGTCATACGCCGCAATTGATTGATAAGCTTTCCAGTAACCTTTGGATGGATAAAGGCATGTCCTTCACAGACCGAACGAATGGCATTAATAAGGGATTCGGCCTCCATATCCTTCAATAAATAACCATTGGCGCCCTTACGTAGGGTCTCAAATACATAACTCTCATCATCATGAATGGATAAAATAATTACCTTAACCTCCGGGAACATTTCCCGAAGTTTTTGAGTGGCTTCTACGCCATTCTCAACAGGCATATTGATGTCCATCAATACGATGTCCGGTTTAGTCCCGTTACAAAACTCTAATACCTGAATACCGTCGCCGCACTCACCTATGACCTCGATATCCTCCTCCATATTCAAAATGCGTTTCAGCCCTTCACGAAAAAGCTGATGATCATCCGCCAAAAGAACCTTAATGGGCGTTTTACTAGAGTTTAAGTTCTCCATCACACTACTCCTTCCCCTTCTCCACATTCGTCGGAATATGGATCACGATTGTTGTCCCCTGATTCTCGGCTGATACAATTTCCATTCTTCCTTCAAGTAGTTCTACACGTTCCCGCATACCTACTAACCCGAAGCTTTCCCGGTTACCTTGCTGATTTTTTAACTTTTGTACATTAAAGCCTAATCCGTTATCTTTAATCACAATCTTAATTAACTGCGCTTGGTATGTAATCTCCACCAATACGAAGCTTGGGTAGGCATGTTTTGCTGCATTAGACAATGCTTCCTGAACCAGACGATATACCGCCGCCTCCATCGCTGAAGATAGTCGGTGTTCCTGTCCTCGGGTTTCCAAAGTCGTCCGCAGTTTCGTCTTCTCTTCAAAATCATGCACATATTTCCGCAAAGTCGGAATTAAGCCCAAATCATCGAGAGCCATCGGTCGTAAATTAAAAATAACCTTACGCATTTCTTCCAGGCTGTTACGTACCTGCCCTTTTAAATCTACTACTTCGTCCTGCACCAGCCCAAATTCCTGCTTTACCAGCATTCTTTCTACAATTTCCGTCCTAAGGACTAGATTTGCCAGCATTTGAGCGGGACCATCATGAATTTCCCGGGCAATTCTCTTCCGTTCTTCTTCTTGAGCCAGGATAATTTTGAGTCCGATCATCTGTCTGTTCTTCGCAGATTCGACAATTCTCGTCACTTGGCCTAGTTCTCCCGACAAATATTCGAGCACTACGCTCATTTGCGAACCAATTGACTCTGCACGCTCTACAGAATTTTCGACACTGCGCACTCGCATTTGTAATTCATCACGTCTGCTTCGAAGATAGACCTCTCGCTCACGCGTCATCATGAGTTCGAGCTGAAGCTCCGTAGCCTTCTCATAAGCAATACGGATATCTTTCTCTGAGTAGCGGACAAAGTCCCGGCTGACCTCTGTCAGCCGGATTCTGGAGCGGTGATACTGTAGCTCCAGCTTGTCTACCTTTTTCAATGTTTCATCCGTTTCGTCCATGACCCGCTGCAGTTCCTTGTTGAGTGCAGCAAGTTCATCACGTGCAACCTGCAATATTTCAAAAATCTGATACTTGCTGCTCTCCATCACGTCGATGGTATTTTTAATAACGCGATCAATCGCATCGGCTTGAAATTCCACGGATGCTTGCCCCTTTTCTATCGGATCGTATTAAGGTTTTCCTTATATATTAACATATCACGATTCGATAGTTACGGTCTTCGTTTTCTGTTCCCATTTTACAGTTAATCCTAACTGTTCAGAAACCAGTCTCAGAGGTACTAAAGTCCTACCCTGTAAAATAATAGGTGCTACTTCAGCACTTTGTCGCTTACCATTTAACAGGTATTCCTTTTTATTTACCGTCAGATCCAGTGCCTTAGCTCCGCGCAACACCATGATCTTCTTATTCACCTGATCCCAGGTAGCATTCCCTCCAAAAGCATCCAGCACATAACGGATCGGCACATAAGTACTGCCGTCTTTCACAATTGGAGCTACATCAATAGCCTTCTTATTTCCGTTTACGGTCATTGCTTTGGAGCCGATGCTCATCGAAGCTGTACCCTTTGGTAACCCAGCATCACTGGAAAGTGAAGGCATTGTGAAGGTGATATTATCAAAAGCAACGGTACCTGTCTTCGCCCGTTCATCTTGGCCTTCCTCTACGTTGACTACATAAAGTCTCTTCAGCGTAGCCGGGAATTTAATCCCTGATCCTGACAAGTCGATGTTTATGTTCTTCCAACCGTTCCAATCGATAATCTTCGCAAGATCTACATAGGCTGTAGCTCCACTATTGTCGACAAACTCAGCACGCAGCCAGTTTAAGCTCATATCGCCCATCACATCAACTGACATCGAAGTTGCAAGCGCTGGAACGGCTTTTCCACTTGTGCCGTTAAGTTGAGCATAAGCGTACATTTTACCGCTGCCAGCCGTCATATCATAACTGAGTGACAGCACCTTGGAGCCTACTCTTTCAGCCGATCCGTCTACTATTGTTGCAGTCCCCTGTACCGCTGGCACATTGGTAGTAAAGTTGACTGGATAACTTACTTTCTCGAAATCTTCCCATGTTGTAGCTGCTGCTGTCGATAATACAACCGCTGTGCTAAATCCATCATAACGAGCAATAGCGTAACCTGTAGTAACCCCTGCATCCACAGAGTTTACAGTAAGCTTGCCATTTTGCACGACTCCCTTAAAGCCTACAAACTCCCACTTCAGCGCTGAATCTGGAACGCTTATGGTTGCTCCACTCTTCGTAGAGGCCTTTACAGGGACAGATACTGTTGTCCCAGCTGTCAGTGGCGCTGTAGCAGTGCCTACACTCATGCTGGATAGATCATCTCCACCCAAGACTGTAAGGGTTGTAGAAGCGCTTGCTACGCCGCTTTTAGCCGTTAAGGTAACGGTGCCTGGCTTCACTGCCGTTACTTCTCCTGCACTTACAGTTGCGCTTCCTCCACTTGATGTCCAAGTAGGATTGCCTGCTGCTACATCTATAGGGTTATAGTAAGTGTCATAACCTTTTAACGAATAAGTAGCCTTTTGTCCAACTAATAGTGAAGTGCTTCCGCTAATTTTAATTCCTTTCACTTCACCTTGTGGTGCGTTAGTATAAACACCAAGCGCGTTAACGATGCTGCGCTGCTCTGTGCCATACTCTGTATTAAAGGTTAGTGTGGCTGAGGTTTCACCGAGAGGCCGGTCTACCATCGTTGTAGAGCCGCCTCCGTCTAAGTTAAGCCCTTTCCAGACTCCAATATTGGTCATAAAAGATTGCAGCTCGGTCAATGACATTCCTGAGCTGTTGCCATTTTTTTCAGTAGCTATGATATATACATAACGTCCATCCTGAGAGTATCCTAAAGCCGTACGTGCACGATAACCGCCAATGCTGCTAGTCGAGCGAGAAAACGTTGCTGCTTTTCCGTTATTTACAAGAATCGTATGTCCACCAATCATTGTTTGCAGATTAGCAGGATCTAGCGATTGCTGCGTAGTCTTGGATTTCAGGGAGTACACACTTGTTACCGGTTGTCCAACAGTCAGATGGGCAGTAACATACCGTGCGGCTAAGCCATGGGCCCGCAAAATATAAGCTCCCTTTGGAACCGCTGTAGGAAGCGCAGCATTTTCAGATATTTGAGTAACTACGCCGTTCTCAACGAGCACCTCTGTCGGTGTGGTTGAGCTGTTTTTGGGACGATCGAGTGCGGTCCATACATCCGTATAGATATACATTGCATTAGCATGGCTATAAGTCGAGCTCCCACCTTCAGGACTATAAGCACCTTTATTGATACCGGATATCTCAAACTGTGCGCCGTCAGGTGCGGTTATCATTCCTTCAAAGCTGAACTCATCAATAAGAGGCTTACGATCTTTAGTCACTGCAAAGGCATACATTCCATCCAATTGCGAAGGGGTGGAAACCAATACTCCACTGGATACTTGTCCACCAATCGGAGCGCCTTCCCCGCCTGTATTAAAATAATCTCCGTTTACTGCAGCCACGGCTCCAGTTTCCTTAGCCATCCCGCCAGTACTCTGACGTGTTGTCAGGTTTCCACCTTTACCAGTCATAACATCTAAAGAAACATATGGATTGTTGAGGTCAACGCGAATAACATCCGCCAAGCCAGAAGCGCTCGCTCCTGAACGTGTAGCCGTATATTTGTATTTCATCATAATGGCGCCCGAAGTAATTACTTCTTCTCCCAGCTTGCTTACTTTAAAATTAGATGTGGCTGCGGCAGCAATTGGTGTGGAACTATGACCAAACATAGCTAAGCCTTCACTGCCAATTACCGGCATAATCCACAACACACCTGCTAATGAAGCGGCAACCCATTTTTTAGTAGATGATAATTTTATTCCCCGAACAACTTCTCTACTCTTCTTCTCCATGAAAACTTCATTCATTTCGACGTAACTCTCCCATCTCTTTTTTACTCTTCAAGTCCGTTATCAAAAGTCTGGAAACTGGTTCCTATTTTCTAGTACTCTTTTAATAGACTGAAAATAAGCGAAAAAGTTGCGAAATTGAGAGATTTCAAGCTTTATAGAGTCTCGTAACACAAACTATTAACATAAAAAAAAGCCCAGCAGAATGCCAGGCTTTACCAATCAATTTATTCTACAAATAATCTGTTTGCTTCAGCATCCGATGCAACATCACAGCAGCTTGTGCACGAGTGGCATTACCCTGAGGCTGGAACTCACTTGTGGTCATTCCCAAAATAATCCCCGATTGCACAGCTTTAGCTACGAATTCTGCACTTTGATTCTGAATTTTGGACTTATCCTTAAAGCGAGCCAGTGTTGAGGCAGAAGCGCCGCTTAAAGTAATAGGATGTTTGGTGTATTCCATTGCCCGAATCATCATGATTGCCATCTGCTCACGAGTGATATTATCGTTAGGCCGGAAGGAGCCATCCGTGTTCCCTGTAATAATACCAGCCTTAGCTGCTGCACCAATATAGTCTCCAGTTTGTGTAGAAGGCTGCACATCCCGGAAGCGCTGTGCGGTCTCGCGATCGCCTAGCAAACCAAGCCCCCGGCTAAGCATTACTGCAAACTCTGCACGGGTAATCTTTTTTTCTGGACTAAATGTAGTCCCGTAACTGCTATCGATGATAGTCTTTGCACTAAGCTCAGCTACGATCGAATTACTCCAATGCTTACTCATATCTGAGAAGGCCCGGGTTGATATAAAGGTTCCTAACACCTGATTACCCTCCGTACGAGCACGAATAATCGTATAGCTACCTACCGTACTTACTTTTGTTGGCAGATAGGCTGCATCGTAATAGGAAAGATCCAGTCTAGCAGCAGATGTCTGCGCATTGTTCAATGAAGAAGTTGTACGCACAGTGTATTCTCCAGGTACCGATAATGCCTTAGCATTAGAATAATTGCTGCTTACTATCGCAGTCACCCGGACATCCATAAGACTAGTAACGCTCTGCATCCCCATAGTTTTTAGCTTTTGCTCAAATGGGGAGAACGTACCTGCCGGAACCTTTTCTAAGCGAAACACCAGCGAGATATTTTTACTGTCTGCAATCAAGCTAGTCGCTAATCCGTTCATATCGATATCGTCTAGTCCTACGCTATATAAGTGATCGCCATAACGTATCATAAATTTTGTGGTTTTACTGCGATTTACAGCATCAAGCAAAGGCTTTAAAGGAACAGTCACATAGGCCGATTGTTCTGTAGCAGGCACCTCAAAAGCTAATGTATCACTACTTGCCTTATACAGATATTCATAACTGGCCGTCAGGCGATCTGTGTTTAAGGTATATCTTTTTACAGATTGATTGTATAACGAACGGTCATCCACGATTTGTGAAGAGTCACTCTTCAGCAGCGCGTATTCTTTTCCAAACTCACTTGTTGCAAGCGTCCCTAGATAGGATGGACGATTTCCCGTTCCGGTGCTCACGCCGGTTAGGTTCTTAACAGAGAGAGAAGAGAATGAGGACAGTACATTACCGTTCAGATCCTTGATCGTACCTGAACCTGACATATAGGACAAATCGATAGTTTGCCCGGTCTTTACTACTGAGGATGTTGTTATTTTCAAAATATCCCCTGACAAAGTGTAGTTTTGTACACCCATACTGCTTCCATCTGCTCTAACTCCGAACTGATTAGCGTAGAGGGAACCAGATACCTGCATGTTTTTACTGAATGTAACCGTAAGCTCGTCGCCATTGATGGTGGCAGAACTAATCTCAGGTATGCTAGTGCCGCTATTTTCCGAGATGGACACAGGCTGCAGGTTAATATAAGCTGCACGGTTTCCATTTAAATCGCTTATTCCGGTAGTCCCCGGAACATAGGATACAGTAACATTCTGATTCACCGTCAAAGCACTTTGGAGCGTTAGCGTGACCTGTGAGCCACTGACGGATACATTCGTAACATAGTTAGGAGTGCTGCCAACAAGCACAGAGAACTGGCTGTTCATCGGGAGGTTTGTCGTTGATAAGCCTTCATTGTAATTCAGAAGGATTTTATTGCCACCTCCGGTTGCACTTTGGAACACGGGTGGAATTGTATCGTTGCTGTTGCGAATGTAGAAATCTGTGAAATCCGCAATATTTTGTCCAAAAGAATTCTGCAAAGGATAAGAGCCTGCATAATAGGAGACACGAACGGTCTGGCCATTAGAAGCATCGCTGTTTAACCCTAAATATACAGTGTTCCCGCTGGAGCTTATGGAGTTGACCCCTAGGGATCCCCCATCTGAAGTCACTAGAAACTGACTATGTGCGTAAGAGGAAACTGCCTTTAAGGAGTCATTGAAATTCAACGCTACAGTTCTACCTGTGATCCGTCCATCTTTTGGTGTAGGCATGGAGGACTCGATCGTGTTAGTAACCTGCTTTGAGCTAAAGGTGCTGGCTGCATTTCCGCTTGGATCTTGAATGGTCCGCAGGCCACCTGTATAGCTAACCTTCACGTTCTGTCCAACCGCTACCCCTGTACTGAGTACCACATAGGCGCTGTCTCCCTGGATATAGACACTTTCAATTGTACGGTTCTCATCATTCACCGTAGCACCAAAGCTGGAGATCAACAGTGCAATGGAAGAGTTGAGACTCTCATTGTATTTTAAACGAATGGTCCGATTGTTCTCGAGTGATGCAGATGTGAGCTGTGGAGCTGTTTTGTCCTGAGACAAGGTCCGGAAGCTCCATGAATTTTTGCCGCTTAGTCCATCATAGATAACATTAGCATCAATAGCGTCTACAAAAGCTCCTTTAGCAATATCAATATAATAGGTTGAGTCGCTATCTAAAGCTGTTTTAGGCGTAATTACATATTCGTTTGCTGCAGTTGTAATCCGGTTAACAGTAACCGGAACCTGTGCGCCACCACTTTTATAAAGCGCTACACCATTTTCCACAGCACTGTTATAATTCACATTACGATTGAATGTGACAGAAAATGATCTGTTGTTAGCTATGGATTCACTCCGGTCAGCTGGATTTAGCGCGCTTACGTTAAGTCCTGTCAAAGAAGCCGTTGTAAATGTCCAGGTATACGCACCCGAAGCTGGAAATACATTTCCGTCTTGATCGTAAAAAGCTCCCTGCGGTATCGTCACCGTATACTGCGTACTGTTTAGCAAGGGTGATGCTGCTGATGCTGGAAGCAATGTTATAGTTCTGCTGCTTCCTCCTGTAACGGCCGGGGAGTTTACATTGAGCCATCTCGTTCTAGCATCGTTAGCAGCACCTGGAGATACTGTTATGGTTCCAGCTGCAGGCATCATAGGACGATCAAATGTAAGCTGTAGGGCACCAGTGGTAGATACCCCACCTGATCCGTTTGCCGGTGCAGGAGTCACTGGAATCTCTGCCACGCCTTTAGTAGAGAAGCTCCACACATCACCGCTTGAAATTCCGGAATACGTTCGATTATCAACATCCTTAAAAGCATAAGAATCTATAAGAACATAATAGTTACTTCCGGAGGCCAATGTTTTATCCAATGTTAGTTTAACTGTAGTAGAGTTAGCATCAGTCTGAACGTTGACTCTAGTATCATCATCCTTAATTTTGAACTCTTGTACGGTTGCATTATCTGCAGACGACAAAATTCGAATGGAACCTCCACCTTTTATCAGGTTTTTATTTAAGGTTAGACTTAGCTCCTTAAGGGCTCCTGCATCCACTCTTGTATTATTAGCAGGTGAAAAGTTACCTGCCGTAATCGCTGTATTACTCTCAGGCGCAGTGGTAAATGCCCATGAAGTAACACCTGACTCATTACCATCATTATCCTTGAACAACCCCTTAGGGATTGTCACTGTATAAGTCTTGTTTGAAGTAAACTGTTGATTTAGCTTAAGCTCGTAATCTTTTGAACTACCAATTAGACCATAACTACCAATAGGAATCGTTAAAAAAGGTGAGCTATCACCCTGACCCGTGATGGTAATTTCACCTGACTGCGGGTTTACTTGACGATCAAAGCTCAGTCTAAGAGATGATCCGATAGTTACATAACTTGCTCCAGGCGCTGGCGAGACTGTTATACCAAACTCTGATGCAGCGTACACTGCTGAATTCCCTATTCCAATAGCAGGATAACCCGAACCAAGTACTAACTCTCCCGCTAGAATAAGTGCCGTCCATATTGAAATTTTTCTTTTCATTCCGTGATAGACTCCTCTCAAGCCATACTATCGTCTTTATGTATATTCTTATATTTCGGCTAAAAGGCTGGCAAAGTTTAGTAGTCTACTTCTCTATGGTTAGATTCACTAGCCCTGCTCGTTTTCGCACGCAAAATAGCCCGCAGAGCTGACACCATGGCCAACTTGCGGGCTAACATATTATAAGACCGTATGATTGAATTACAACCCTGCTTGATCTCTTAGCAATTCTGCTTTATCTACGCGTTCCCATGGAAGATCAACATCAGTACGTCCGAAATGACCGTAAGCTGCGGTTTGTCTGTAAATCGGTTTACGCAAATCAAGCATAGAAATGATGCCCGCAGGGCGAAGATCAAAGTTGTTGCTGATCAGTTGAACCATTTTCTCTTCACTGATTTTACCTGTTCCGTATGTATCCACATTTATCGAGACAGGAGTAGCTACACCGATGGCATAGGCAAGTTGGATCTCACATTTGTCGGCCAAACCAGCAGCTACAAGATTCTTAGCTACATAACGAGCCGCGTAAGCCGCAGAACGGTCCACTTTAGTTGGATCCTTACCTGAGAATGCTCCGCCGCCATGACGAGCATATCCGCCGTATGTATCGACGATAATCTTACGGCCAGTTAGACCAGCATCCCCTTGAGGACCCCCAATAACAAAACGTCCGGTTGGGTTAATAAAGTATTTGGTTTCTGCATCAAGCAGTTCCGCAGGAACAACAGGCAAAATAACATGTTCTTTAATATCCGCCTGAATTTGTTCAAGAGAAATTTCCTCTGCATGTTGTGTAGATACTACGATAGCGTCTACGCGTACAGGTTTTTCATCTTGATACTCAATCGTAACTTGTGTTTTGCCGTCTGGACGAAGATAGTCCAAGGTTCCGTTCTTACGAACTTCAGATAACCGACGTGCAATACGATGTGATAAAGCAATCGGCAGTGGCATCAGTTCAGGTGTCTCGTTCGTAGCAAACCCAAACATGAGTCCTTGATCGCCTGCACCAATATTAGCTGTTTCTTCAGCTACTTGAGCAGGATCCCGGTGTTCTAAAGCAGAGTTAACACCTTGGGCAATATCAGCGGACTGCTCGTTAAGAGAACTCAACACAGCACATGTATTATAGTCGAAACCATATTTTGCACGTGTGTATCCAATTTCTTTGATGGTATTGCGTACGATGGCAGGAATATCAACATACTCTGATTTGGTACTGATTTCCCCGATCACCAGTACAAGACCTGTTGCTACTGCTACTTCGCAGGCTACACGTGCATTAGGATCATTAACTAAAAATGCATCCAATACCGCGTCGGAAATCTGGTCACAGATTTTATCCGGATGCCCTTCCGTAACGGACTCAGAAGTAAACAAATGACGCCCTTTAATAGACAAGTATAACAACCTCCCATATGGTTAGTCTGACACTGTATAAGGGATTCCTTAATGATAACAGGCCAAATAATAAAACTAAATAATATAAATAATTCAGGTTTGCCTGATTTCTTTTTATGAAGGATTTTCGCAAAATTTAATGCCTGCATTCACTAAACTCTTCAAAAAATGAACCTTTTCCATATGGAAAAGGTCTAAGGCTTTCCTCAAAAGTCATATTATCTTATTTAGGGGGTGGTGTCAATTAAACACAGAGCCCCCCGTGAGAGTATGAATATTGATTTCACGCTATAAAAAAGCAATATCAGATAAGGAATAAGGGTATCCTAACCCCTGATATTATTGAAAAAGAGACTGTTCAGCTTGCTTAATGAGTCTCTTCGTAATTTCTCCTCCAACAGACCCATTATCCCTTGAACTCAGATGCCCAAGGTACTGACTAAGGCCAGAACCACTACCTCCGACTGCTCCTAACTCAGAAGCAAACTCCGTGTCTGCCCCGCCTCCATAATGAGCCCCATATAAACCAAATTCAGCTGCAATTTCATATTGCATTTGTTTCAGCATTGTCCGACTTTCAGGTACGACTGTACGATTATTACGTGCCATGTTACAGCACCTCCTGTGAATTTGTAAGATTACAGGAATATTGTGCGTCCATCACTTAATCTTCAATCGCGCCAATGATTTGTAACTTTGGAAAACAGTTTGAAGGTATGATTAAGTCCGTTTACGGGCATTATGAATATATATCATTACACATTATTTCAGGGTATATCCACCACGAACCATCACAACAAGACCAAGGGTTTGACCCTCTTGAACAGCTATACCACGACCATCACGAGGGAAGGACAATAAGTGGTTAGATGGTGCAGCTAGTCCATTTGTAAGATCTTTACCATCTGTTAAATCGGCCACACCATTCGCATCTTGTGAAACGATTACTGCTTTACCCGCGCGAACGATAAACTCAGCGCCTGCAGAAGCAATTAAAGTTTGGCCAAGCTTCACATCAACAATTACAGATTCGTTATTGCTGTTTTGACCAGGTGTAGCTACTGGAGCTGTGGTTGCACTAGGCGCAGGTGTAGCAGTTGCTACCGGAGTCGTTACTGTACCACCCGAAAGTGCTTTCTGAATTTGCTGATCTACGTAGCTTTTCGTAACTACAGGATCATCGGTTGTGCCAGGCTGAGAACCAACACCTGCACCTTCAGCAGTAATGTTTAACAAAGATCCAGCCCATACACCACCAGCCAGCAATACAGCAGCGGTTGTTACTTTCCATACCGATTTCAAAGAAGTTCCTCCTCATTATTGGGGATAAAAACCTATAAAAAAAGAATAGCCTCCGAAGAGGCTATTCTGTGCTTCGGTAATCGGAGATTACTTAGCGGAGATTTCTGTTTCGCCAGTGATTTTGTTACCAACTTCATCGTGTGCGTCTGCATCTTTAACAATCTTAACGATGATTCTGTTAACTTCATTGGAGTTCAGATCCAATTCATCATTGATATTTGCTTTGGAATCAATGATTTGTTTCGAGAAAGTAACAGACCATTTGCCTTTATCCGATCCATTAGCAATCTTAGTTACTTTGTAATACTTTTGATCAAGACGAGTTCCAACGGTATCATTGTTGATGTAGATTGCCAGATGTTGTTCGTCTAGATTTGTTATTTCTTTAGAGAATCCAAGAATCAATTCATAAGAGTTGCCGCTGGAAACTACTGCAGATTCGAACACTGGGCTAGTTCTGCTAGTAAGTTTACCTGTCTTGGAAACTGCTTCGATAGTGTTACCAGATACATCAGTAACACCGTTAACTACAAATTTGTAGTCAGATTTAGTTTCAGTGATTGAAGAGCTAGGGATATTGATTGTTGCACGAGCATATTTTGGACTGGAAGAGCTAGTTGTTACATTACCCTTCTCATCAAGAGTACTAATATTTACATAAGTACCAGCAGGCAATGCCTTGTCGTTCAATGTGTAGCTATTAACATCTAGTACAGAAGCAACGTTAAGGCCACTTGCATCTTTCAGATCAACAGTGACAGTAGCGTCACCATAAACAGTTCCAGTTGCAGTTACAACTTTTTGGCTGTCATTGATTACAATGCCGTTGTTGAACAGTACTGGAGCATCGCCATCAGTAGATTCTGATCCGATTTTCACAGTCAATACAGTTGCAGCAAGCTTGTTGCCAGAGAAAGATTTATCTTTGAAGAGTCCTTCTGGCAGACGCACAGTGTACTCACCAGTATCTACATTAACAGCAGTTAATGTATGTGTTTTTCCGCTACCATTTGTAGTGTTAGCAATTGCAGTAGATTGACCAGTTTTGTTATTGATCAGTACTACTGAACCCAATCCAGTGTTTACAACATCTTCAGAGAAAGTCAATTTTAGACCTTTAACGGAAGTTGAAGTTGAGTAAGTGATACCAGTAACTGTAGGAGCTACAGTGTCCTTAGTGAAAGTGATTGCTTGACTTGAAGCAGTTCCCAATGTGTTACCCAATGTATCCTTAACAGTTGCTCCGAATACAACGGTTCCAGTGAAAGTACCAGTGGATGGGAAGCTATTCAGAGGACTTTGCAAGGTGAATTTCTTGCCATTACCAGTAGTAATAACACTAAATGTACCTTGGCTTTCTCCAACAGAGTTCAAGAGACGAACATTACCAACCAAAGATGCACGGTCAACGTTCTTGTCAAACTCAACTTCAACAAACTTGTCGCTAACTGGAGTTACACTCTTGATTACAGGAGCAGCAACGTCAGAAACAACAGTTACAGTTGTTTTGATTGGGTTTGGATTAGCAACGTTACCTGCATAGTCAGTTACATTAAGCAGGGATACATCATATGATTTACCACTTTCCAACGATACTCCACTCAGT
The DNA here is from genome assembly GCF_038002705.1 of Paenibacillus sp. FSL H7-0716. NCBI lineage: Bacteria > Bacillati > Bacillota > Bacilli > Caryophanales > Paenibacillaceae > Paenibacillus > Paenibacillus sp. FSL H7-0716. The sequence continues at coordinate 41,480 of NZ_JBBODA010000036.1, read as the reverse complement.
TTGAACTCAGTGTAAGTGTCATTTTGTACAGTCGCGGAAGCAGAAGAACCATTTACGTAAGCCACGATGCCAGTAGTTTTAACTGGTTCGCTAAATGTTACGTATACGTCTTTAGTTGTTGCTTTAGCTGTAGAACTAATAGTAGCAACAGTTGGAGCTACAGTGTCAGCGATAGGAAGCAAAGTTGTGAATGCTGGAACAGCTTCACCAGCAGTTGTTTTAACAGTATCGTTCACAACAACTGTGTAGTTACCTTTAAGACCTTTAGTTCCTGGCACAGTAATAGTAGCTTCTGTGTTGTCAGCATTGAAAGTTACATAAGCGTTAGCCACTTCATCATCTTTGCTACCAACTTTAGTTACTTTTACAACACCGTCGATAACTTTGCTGGATTCAGCCAGTGTATCTGCATCGATCGAACGGTTGAATTTGATTACTACTTGTTTAGCATTTGGAGCAGTTGCGGAAACAACCTTAGGAGCTGCCAAAGTTACTTTAGTAGTGTAATCATGATCGTTGTGTTTGAAGTTGATTGTAGTTTCAACTCCAGCTACAAGAGCAGTTGTCAATTCAACAGTTGTAGTAGTTTTGTCAGAGAAAGTTACAACTACTTTAGTTGGGCTTACTGCTTCAGCAGAAGCGATTGTAGCTGCTTGGCTCAATTGATCAACAGCATAAGCTGTTTCAACTACCAAAGAACGGCTAGCGTTAGCTTTGAAGTTAGTATCTTTAGCAACCAAACCTGCATTGATTACTGCTTGAGCATAACCTTTAGCCCATGCAGATGCAGAGTTATCAGTTGTAGTTGGTTGTTCCAATTTCAAAGCGCGGAACAATACAGCCGCAACTTCTTCAACTGTTACTTTACCGTTGTAATCGAAGATACCTTTAACAGTATCTTTACCTTGCATGTAGTTTACTGCAGTAACAGCTTCGATGTAAGGCACAGCCCAGTTCGATGCGTTGTAACCTTTGTCTTTGTAAGACAATTTGTTACTTACTTCAGTAAGGTCGAACAATTTAGTAACGATCTTCGCGAACTCAGCACGAGTAAGATCTTTTTCAAGGTGAGCTTGACCATCTGGGTATCCGTTGAGAATACCTTTCGCTGCCAAAGCATCAAATTTTTGTTGCGGAGTTGTTGCTGCGTCACCAAACGCTACAGAGGCAAACATCGAGAATGCCATTGCTGTAGATAATGCTACGGATAAAATTTTCTTCATAACCTTTTTTTCTCCTCCTTGGACGTTCATAAACTGAGATTTTTCTTTAGTTGAGTAGCTCATGTCACTCATTAGCCGATGCACCCCCTTTCCCGAGTTGAGCAAATTAAGTATAAATAATGTCTGTGACGGGTATCACAGAAACTGGTAAACGAATTTAGGACATGACAATACTAGATTCCTAATTATACCTAAGTATTATACAATGTGCCTCAAGTCACGTAAAGCTAATTTTTCCATTTTGTTAAATTGGCTTTACCAGCGGTTAATTTGAGCCCCTGTGTAAATGACTCTACACCTTAAACGCAGAAGATTTGAAAAAGTTGCGGTTTCTCAAAAAAAATCTTCTTTTTTATATTTTCCGGTGTGATCCCATTAGAAGATACATATGTATGTTCTACTAACTATTGTTAATCATGGGTGCCTACGGAAAACAGTATATCATAGTCGCTTTCTAAACGTCATTATGCAATATTTACTAAGAATCATTAACACTTGTGCTATTAATTTAAACATTCCTACAAAAAACAAAAAAAGCGCCGTTGCCGACGCTTGCTTCTATTACATTGTTTCTAACGAATCTTCATAGATAATTGGATCAATTCCTGACGCTTCTCAGGACTCGAGTTCACATTGTCATACATTGCATCAATAGCTGCGCGGTTCTCGCGGTAGCTCTTCTCATGCTTGATTGTAGTATGAGACCATTCGATCAGAGCATTCTCAGTAACAACAAGCTCGTTGTATGAATCGTGGAATCCTGTTGCTTGCACCAGTTCTTCCATGACCTCTTGAGTGATCTCCTGTAGTGCCCGTTTAGCTGCAATTTCCTTCTCCAACACTTTTGCTCTATTCTCAAACATATTCTTGGCTTTCATGTAATCCAACTGTGCTTTTGATAAAATCGGTTTCATCGATGGCTTTCACCTTTCAGAAAATAATATTTTCTACATTATTGTATCGTAAATCGGTGCAGATTACAAAATTTATGTCGCTGGTAATTGTTATCTTTACATCAAAACTCCGACCTACGAATACTTTTCGCAGGCCGGAGCACTTTTTTTATTCTTTAGTTAAAGTTCTTAGGGAAGATGCTTGTACTCTTCTGTAAGAGTGCCACAGTAATCTTACCGGCCTCTGCTCTAGTCAACTTACCCTTCGGGTTAAAGTTATAGACGGGCTTCTTTTGGCCTGTAACAGTCACAGCGCTTCCTTCCATAATCTTAGCTTTAGATATAGCTTCAATTGCAGGACGTGAGTAGAAATCCATATTGCTTGTATCAACAAATGATTTGCTTAAGCTTGCCAGCAGTTTACTGTCATTCAAAGACATCTTGAGTTTCAACGCCCTAGCTATCATCACTGCGGCTTGTTCACGTGTTAAGGCTTGATCAGGCCCAAAGAAGCCATCACTGAGGCCTGTAACAATACCTGCCCTAGCAGCTGTCTCAATGTGTTTGAAATCCCATGTGGCCGCGACGGCTTCTGGCACAATATCAAAGAAGGTTTGTTTATTAGCATCATAGTTCAAAGGAATACTTAATGATTTCACCAACAATGTAGCGAATTCACCACGAGTGGTCAAATCATCCGCCCCGAATGCATCTGCTCGAAGGTTAGTCATAAATCCTTTGGAATACAATCCATTCATTATATTTCTGCCCCATGGATGATTCGTAATATCAACAAAACCACGGCGCAGCTTCATAACAGTGTAATAACCAAATTCATCGAATGGAACGGTGATGGTATGTTTTTTCGTATCTACGACCCCGCCTAAGTTCTCCCACTTGCCTGAATCTGTATATCGGAATACTGTAATAGTCGATCCCACTTCATCCACAATGCTGGAGTTGAAAGTAAGCGTCAATTCACCACGTTGGGAAGGTACGATTTTTCTTGTTTGACTATACTGTGTAAAGTATCCAGTCTTTCCACTGGCATCCACGAAATGTGGGGTAACCCCGTTGGTCTCAAGATTAACGCCATCATTTCCTAGACCCCCACTAAGCCAGTAGATATCCGATACTCTCGAAAAGTTATTAGTAGAAACGGTTGATGTAAAGCGTAGAGCAAGATCCTGTGGAATCACAAGCTGCCCGCCCCCGCCTTCGGTTCTGTCGTCACTACCCGTTACGTTGATAATGTTCCCGTAATCATTCTTACGTTCAACAACGCCATCAGCGGGATCCGCGATACCAAACAACAGTTTTGTATTAGGATAATATTTTGCAGCACCAGAGCTAGTATATCCCTTCATAATCGTACCTTTAGGGAAGTTCAACTCCAAGGTTTTATTAAAGACACTATACTTCGTAGCTACCTTCTCCGCCATATATTGTGTATCAATCTGCACAGCACTGGCATAATAAACATTTATGGTATCGCTTATTGTGGAGTTAGCACGAACCACTTGTATCTTAATAGGATTCGATTTGTCTGCTTTTAAACCCACATAATCATAGGTGAAGCGATCTTGATTTGGCAAATCCGTACGTTTTATTGCTTCTTCTTTGCCAATTATTACTTTAGTGGCACCTTCAGCCTCAATATCAAAACGAACAAAGTTTTTGTTAACAACAATTTGCTCACCTACTGTCGCTACAGGTGACAAAAGACGATATGGAGCAACTTCCCGCACTACTTCAAGACGTTGTGTAGTTCTTGCCCCTGTTTTGTTAATAAGCTCTAGGGTATAAACTTGACTTCCTGGGGCATCAAACTTAATGTCACGTAATCTTAAAATAAAGTTTTTAGCACTGCCAATGTAGTCATAATACAAACCATTTGCAGCCACTTCATCAGGATAACGTTTAGGACCAATAGGTCCATCGGATTCCGTACCGTCAATTAGCAGCTTATCCTGCCCCGTCGAAGTAAACACCAGAGTAGAGCCCTGATAAAGATTCAGCGTTGTAGCACCACTACCTTGTAGTACCAAGTCGAATTTATCTTTGCTTGTTGTATATTTTTCATCCTTATATACAATCTCAGCTGGCAATGCCAGCATGGCATTACGCTCGACTTCATTAGAAAGGGTTGTAGTTGTAAATGGTAAACGATTATCCCCTAAAGTAGGATGGAATTGTTTTACCCCAGAAATATTGGTATCAATGATGTAGATTTTAAGTTCTTTTTTGATAATACGTTGGTTACCAGCATTATCTCTTGAGACTCCAGTAAATACGATTTTATTCTCACCGTATACCAGTGGTCCCGTCTGACTGATTGTCACAGTGAAATTAAAAGTTGTTTTATTTACTGTTGAGTTTTTTTCTACTTCAAGCTTAAAAGGGTTGCTAGTTAATGAGTTACTGTCTGTGCCGTTAATTTGCACTTGTGCATTTTCTATATTTTCGAACCCGATATATTCCCCAGAAACATTAAGTTTTCTTTCTACACTGGAATCGAATTCGTAGGTCTGACCATCTTGCAGATTACTTACATATATATAGTTTTTCGATACATATGAAATATCAGCATTATAGAAGGATTCTGATCCTTTATAACGGAATTGCACCTTTTGTTGACCATTAGAGAACCCTGATATTTTATAAATATATTCATTTGTTCCTGTGCCTGCAGTTACATAAACTATGGATAGTGGTTTATTACTCAATGGCAAATAGTTCGCAGTTATATCTTCTGGGGTTGTTGATCTATTTGTCTTCGCCATTATATAGAAACTATCCGTCTCTAACTGTTGGCCATTCAAAGGCAATTTAGAGATATTGGTAAGATCACCTGAGCCTGTATATCCAGGAAGGTAGTACATTTCTGTTATAACAGTCTCATTTTTTAAAAATTTATATGAATAAAGATGAGAACTGCTGTGGCTGCCATAATCGACAGACAATTTAAAGTCATTTACACCCGCCAAGATTTCTAAATCAGCTGCAGTCTTAAATTTAACCAATTTATACGTTGGCGTAACGCCATCAGGACCAGGAATTGTTAATTCTTCTGTCACAGCACTAATCGTTACAACTTTTTCGGAACTATTACCTTTATTAAGAGTTAGCACAGCATTTGTTGCAAACGGAGCCACGTTATATGGAACTAAGATCTGTCCAGTAAAACCTGCAACACTTGGAGTCAAATCAGCAGTCAACGTAGGCACATTATCATTTAAGATATTATAGTCCGCATTGTCGTGGTTGATGTTCAGAGAAGCGTACGGTTGATCCTTATCAAAGAAATATACGGATCTGTCTATTGTTATTGAATCCGAAGCATTTTGAATAACAATCTTAAGCGTACTTAATCCCGGACTCAAGTTCAGCGCGGGGGTGAAAAATGTTCCGTCTTCCAATAGGGAAGTTTGTAATGCAGTTCCTCCATTCACGGAGACACTGACTTTAGTGGCATTCGTTACTTTACCTTGAAGAGTAACTGTAGATACTGGTACGACAACTTGTGTTCCTTCATTTAAATTAAGCGCAGAAGGACCACCCAAAACTTTTAATTCTGTTACATAGGGAACTTTATCGTAAAGAACATAAAATGATTCTGAACGTTGGAGATTCCCTTGCATACCAGAAAAGGTCACCTTATTAAAACCTGTATACAAAACAAGTCCAGATGCTACAAAACGGTTATCCGGGCTATTGGTATCTGTTGTTACCGCTCCTGTCGTCAGGTGAGTAGCATCTGTTACCCATTTATTAGACTGACTATCTTTTGTAAGCTGCTCTACAGTAACCTTCATCGTGGAAGATGTTACCTGAGAGTAGGTTCCTGTAATTGAAAAGGTAGGGCTACTTACTTTGTAAACACTAGAGCGGTCAATAAGTCCCTCAGGATTAGGATTAGCTGTTGTTGCTACAACATCCTGTTTCAACAGAACAGTATTACGTAATGTGAGATCATCCGGACTGAAGAAAGTCGTGGAGCTCGTGGTAGCCGCTGCCGCTATGGGCGTGTATTTACCTGGGAACATAGAAACGATCAAAGCCGCCAGCATCAGCCAAACGAACGGTCTCTTAAAGCGTTGCATGTGTTATATCTCTCCTTTGAGTATAAATTCTCGTAAACCTTCACTTTGTTCTTTATCGGTCATAAGAAGCGATATTTTTAGGGAAAACAACAAAAAACTCATCCGAAAAGGGATGAGTTTTGTTAGTTATAGAAAATATTAGAATAATACCATTAATAAATTAAGATTTGGAACCTCTTTCCGGATTAGCCTTCATACGAATTCTTAGAAAGAAATCAATCAACGGACGTTTAGTCTTACCGATCAAACCTGTAACTTCCGCACCGATCTGCAAGAAGAAGAGCATGATGCAGATGACTACAAAGGTAACCCAGTTCGCCTCGTAAAGAGCGGCAGAGGATTGAATTACAGCTAAAACTCCGAAAAATGCAGCAATGCCATAAATAATGAGCACAGTCTGACGATGACTAAAGCCTAGCTCGCGAAGGCAATGATGCAAGTGACCTTTGTCTGGTGCAAAGATTGGTTTCTTCTGCAGCTTACGGCGCACGATCGCAAAGAACGTGTCCGACAACGGTACACCAATAATAAGCAAAGGTGTAATAAACGAAACCACGGCAATCTGTTTAAACCCTAGCAAAGCAAGTAAAGCTAAGCAGAAGCCTAAGAACAGCGATCCCGTATCCCCCATAAAAATCTTGGCGGGATGGAAGTTGAAGAACAAGAATCCGATTATGCTACCCAGAAGCAACAGGCATAACATGGCAACCATCGTGTTACCCATCAAGAAAGCCATTACCGCAATCGTAGCAATCGCAATCCCTGATACACCAGCAGCAAGCCCGTCCAACCCGTCAATCAGGTTAACAGCATTGGTGACACCAACAATCCAGAAAATCGTAAGCGGGATAGCAATCCAGCTTTCCAATGAAGAATACGTATTGTTAAATGGAATATTCACAAAATCTACAGTAATACCAAAACCGAAAACTACAATACATGCTGCGACAATTTGGCCCAGCAGCTTCAACTTTGCTGATAATTCAAATCGGTCATCCAAACCTCCGATAAGTACAATCAGTCCGCCGCCACACAGCAGCGCCTTGATGAAGTTGGCCTCCCGCGGAGTGAACTCATATGGAATAATCGGCAATACGGCAAGCAGGCCTAACACAAACGCCAGAAAAATAGCTAATCCGCCGAGGCGGGGCATAATTTTCGTGTGCACTTTACGAGCATTCGGCACATCTGTCGCACCAATCTTAATGGCGAATTTCTTCACCAAAGGTGTGAGGCCAAGTGCGAGTCCCATGCATACGATAAATCCAGCGATGTATATGATTAACATTTGATCAGTCGACCCCCATTTCTCTACCGCATTGAATTATACGCTGTTACAAAAACAAATTCCAATCCCTTTTTTAGGCTATTCATCTGATTTTCTAGGTGAATATCGGCATTTGACTAGACTTTTGTTACTTTATCTTTCTCACGCACCACTTTTAATGCGAATTTCGGCAACGCAAGCATTCTTTTGTACCGCGTAGGCTCTTTTAATAAACGGTACAACCATTCAACTCTCATTTTTTGGAAGACTTTTGGCGCTCTCTTGCTCTTGCCAGAAATTACATCAAAGCTGCCGCCGACCCCCATCATGATCGGAACACCTAACTTGGATTTGTATTTTGCAATCCATGGTTCCTGACTATCCGCGCCTCTGGCTACAAATAATAAGTCAGGATTGGTTTTAACAATTCCAGCAATAATTTCATCGTCCGATTCCGGACCAAAATAACCGTCATGATATCCTGCAATAATAACACGCGGATATTGCAATTGTAACCTTTCAGCGGTTTCCTGAATCACCTCAGGTGTAGAACCAAGGAGATATACCTTCCATCCATATCTTTCACCCTGTTGCATCAATTCATGTAACAGGTCAAAACCAGCTACCCGTTCGGTTACAGGCTCCTTACAATAATTAGCAGCCCATACCACACCGGTTCCATCGGGGACAACCAATTCAGCTGACTTCATTATCTCCATATAAGCTGGATCTTCCAAAGCAGCCATCACCATAATCGGATTAGCTGTAATCACTTGATGCGGGATACGGGTATGAACTGCCTCTGTCAAATATGCAACAGTTGCTGCCATATCCACCTTGGAGACTCTAATCCCAAAAATAGGAACTGTAGGTACCGCGCTTTCTGCTTTCACTTTAGATCATCCTTTATGGTGAAAATATTCTACGATTTGCCGTGCTGGAGCCCCTGCTTCTTGAATCAACGAGGAGAGGATCGTCTCCCGCTCATTTCTCCATCCCTCTGCTGTTTCCAAAAGATGGCCTATCTCAGCAGCAACTTGTCCAGCATCTAATGATTGGGTCGTGCCCACAGGCTGACACCGAACTCTGTCTAGAAAATGATCAATTTTCGGATCATAAGAGATCCCAATCAGCGGAACTCGCCGCCCTGCGGCATAAATCAGGCTATGAAGACGCATTCCGATCAGCACTTCACATTGCCCTACTTCCCGCAGCATGTGTTGCGGATGACTGGCATCTTCACAAATACTGACCTGCCCCCCATGCTGGCTTATATTTTCTTCCAGCTTCTCCATCACATAACGTGAGGCTTCAATATCAGATGGAAGATGAAACGGAAGGAATCTTAAATGCAATGGTTTTTCAAGATTCGCCTTAATCAAGCCTTGAGCAAGAGCGTCCAGCTCCTTGCGATCTTGTTCCCAATAACGTACCGAAATACCTACTACCGGAAGTGAATCTGAAGACTCTGGCAATTCAGCATCATCAGTCTCTTCAGGTAAAGATAAGCCCATCACTGGGTCAGGAACAACCTCTATGTTCTTCTGTTCTAATCCCATAGAAAGTAAAAGCTCGCGGGATTGTTCATCCCGCACAGAGATATAGGTACATTTGCGAAACACTGATTTGATTAATGGGTGGAAAAGCTTACGATTCACAGGTCCGATTCCTTGAGCATAAATAAAGGTCGGTTTACCCATCCACTGCGCAAGCTTGATAATACCTAAATAGTAAGGAATACTCTTGCTTCCTGTTACATCTTGCAGCAAGCTACCTCCACCGCTGATCAGGCCAGAACTCTCATAAATAGCTTGACGGACTTCAACCAGCTTCATCCGGTGCACAGATTTCACTCCATATGTGGCGCTAGTCCACTCAGGATCGATGGACAAGACAATGGGTTCGATCTCTATACCTGCAGCTTGAGAATGTTGTTGCAGTGCAATCAATATAGATTGCAGTACCGCCTCATCCCCGCTGTTATGGAAACCGTAATAACCGGAAATAACTATCTTTTTAGGAGTGGTGACCATCGTTTCCAACACCCTTCTGCAATTTGCCATACGATTACGGCAATTACACCAATGATCAGTCCTAATCCAAGACCGAGCAAGCCACGAATGAGCGAGATCAGAACTGGCGAGTGAATATGTGCAAAGGTATCCACCATGGATAGCTGACCGATTACAGCAATAATCATGATAAACGCTGCATTCCGATATCTAAAGGCCAAGAATGCCCCAAGAATTAATAACGGATGCGCTAGCAAAAACTCTTTATTACGCGGCCGAACGCCAACCGTATTTTCCAAGAAGGTACGTAAAACCATTTCCAACGGACTCACACTGCCACCGTTACCTGTACGGGTCATGTAATAATAACCAACAACTGCCAAAACAAAAGCAATGATAATCATCGCAAATGTGATTGGTGTCCGCAGTAGCTTGCCTGTCTTGTTAAAGACAAAGTCCCCACGATACAAAAGCACGTAAAGTGCCACAAGACCGATAGGCGCCATATGAAGAAGACTGACACCACGGAACTGGTTGAGAACCAGGCTATAAGTAACATTATTAAGCAGTGCTATCATAAACGGCACAGCACTCAAAGAGATCAGTGAAGTCTTAAAATAAAGCACTAAGCTATGTGTAAACCGGCGTTGCGGGCTCATAGCCTTATAGGTAAGGGGATTACTCCGTAGAGGTGGCCCCATTTCATTAACCTTACGAATGGCAAGCACAACGGCAAGCGTTGGTGCACTTATCGCAGCGGCAAGCGCGAGCGCTTGTTCAAACATTTCAGGCTTCACTAGCATTAGGCCTGCACTTCCAATCAGACCTAACACCCAAGCAGCAAGCGTGAGCTGTGGAATGAAGTAAGAGACCAGCAGAGCCACTAAAGACACTGCTCCAACCACCGCAACTAGCTTAAAGTAACGTTGATAAGAGGAATCTACAACCTCAAATGCCGTAGCTTGTCCCAGTTTAAATCCATTGTCTTTAATCTGTTCAACAGCTCCGCCTGGTTCGCTTAGGCTGGTAATAAGGTTATCTAATGTATCTGTAACCTGTGCCTTAGCAGTATTTCTTGCAGGAATCGTGTTTAAGTAGATCATGCGGATATTCCGATCCTTTGTTGCCAGAGCGAAACGGTCCGAAATTACTTTTGGATCTAGGGCAGAATCTCCCTCACTAAGGGAATATAGACGTGTCACATTATAATCCAGCAAATAAGCGAGCCTGTTGAAGCCCTTTTGCTGTTTCTTAATATTCTCAATTGCTGCAATCCCCATTCCACGTTCCTTAAGGAGATTAGCAAAGTCAGTGATACTGCCAGTATCGGCATCATCATTAAACCCTTTAACAGACTCACCTTCAAATAGAATCCGTTTAACACCCAATTCCTCATAACGATCCAACAGCTTCTTTACCGTGGCTTCATTATAAGTCAGTGAATCCACAAGACGAGGTACAATACTGAATCCCTTGCTGTGCAGCATCTCCAGTGTAAATGGATCGGGCTGTAGCGGCTTCAATGTAGCGTCTTCTAGCGGAGTCTCAATGATAAGACCCTGCTGTCCGCGGAAACTCCAGTCTCTTGAATTAATCCCAAGATTACTAAATGCTTCTTTAATTACAGGCGCTAAAGTATCGCTGTAATCAGCACTGGTAAAAAGAATATAGGTATAGTTTTCATTTTCAGGAATGATCGTGTCCGTAAGATTAGCTATATCAGCCGCACCCCATATCATCAGACGACGCGCCTTACGATAATCTTCCAATGTGCTTTCGTAAATCGCCATACTCTGAACACCAGCGTCTTTAAGGCGATCTAACTGCTCGGAAATATAATCTTGTGGATTTGCACGATAGCTGGCTACATCAACCAGATCACGATAATCAAATACAAATTCTACTGTCTTGGAAGACTTCTCCGTCTGCAGTCGATCATAGACCACAGGCAAGGCTGCTATAACGCCAACCACAACTATGATCCACAGCCACTTTCGGGAAGTAATATTCCAACGTTGCCATTTTTGCCGCACCAAAAGTACCTCCTCTTTCGCTTTAAAAACTCTTTTAACAAAAGTAGAAACGGATCGTCATCCTTTTAGAGACGGTACCCGTTTCTACATAAAATATAATTCACAATATAGAAGGCACTCTATATTTATTATTGTCCTCCGTCAACGCGAGCCATAACCTGTTTCGACAGTGCAGCAACCTTATCCTTAGCATTCTGCAGAGAGTCTCCTACTACTGCAAAATAAACTTTAATCTTAGGCTCTGTGCCGGAAGGGCGCAGGCAGAACCAAGATCCGTCAGCCAGCAAATACTTCAGTACATTTTCCTTCGGCAGTCCATTTAAGCCCAGGGAATAATCCTGAATTTCTGTTACGGCAGATCCAGCAATTTCTTGTGGTGCATTAGAACGCCAATCATTCATGATTCCTTGAATTTGCGCAACGCCATCTTTGCCTTTCAGCGTACGGGACTCCAAGCTTTCCAAGAAGTATCCGAACTGCTCGTACAATTCCTGAAGAACATCATATAATGTTTTGCCTTGAGCTTTATAATAAGCACCTGCTTCAGCGATAAGCATAGCAGCAAGAACAGCATCTTTATCACGAGCATAATTGCCTGCAAGATAACCATAGCTTTCTTCATATCCGAAAAGATATGTGTATTCTCCGGATTGTTCGAACTGCGTCATCTTTTCTCCAATATATTTGAAGCCAGTTAGCGTATTAAATACAGTTGCACCATAATGAGAAGCTACAGCAGCCCCCATTTCACTAGTAACGATAGTCTTTACAACCGCACCATTGCTAGGCAGCTTTCCTTGTTCCTGCAAACGACTCAAATAGTAATGAATCATCAGTGCTCCGGATTGATTGCCGGACAGAACAACAAATTTACCTTCATTGTCGCGAACTACCGCACCCATACGGTCTGCATCGGGATCCGTGCCAATCAAAAGGTCAGCATTCAACTCTTCGCCCAGCTTCATAGCCAGCGTAAAAGCTTCACGTTCCTCCGGGTTCGGAGATTTCACTGTAGAGAATTCAGAATCCGGCTGCTCTTGCTCAGGTACAACATGCAGCTGGGTGAAGCCGATTTTCTCAAGTACACGGCGGACTGGTAAATTACCTGTACCATGCAGCGGAGTGTATACGATTTTAAAGTCTTTTCCAAGCGTAGAGGCAATCTCTTCACTTGCAAGACTGACCGCAGCAACAGTATCGGTAAACGCTTCGTCATCCTTCTCTCCTAGCCAGTGCAACAGCCCTTGAGCTTCAGCTTCTTCTTGCGAAATCCGCTTTACACCATCAAAAGTGTCAACCTCTAGTATGTAAGAAATGACCTTTTCGGCTTCGTGTGGTACAAGCTGTCCGCCTTCCGAATTATAGACCTTATAACCATTGTATTCAGGAGGGTTATGGCTTGCGGTGATTACAATACCACCCGTTGCTTTCAAATAACGCACGCTGAATGACAGCTGTGGTGTTGAACGAAGGGAGGTAAACAAATGCGCCTCGATACCATTAGCAGCCAGTACGAGAGCAGCCTCAAGTGTGAATTCAGGCGAGAAGCGACGAGAGTCATGCGCGATAACAACCGAAGGTCTGCCTTCTCCAGTATGCTTTTCTAGAATATAATTAGCGAAGCCTTGTGTAGCTCTGCCAACAGTATAACGATTGATACGATTGCTGCCCGCACCTATAACCCCTCGCAAGCCGCCTGTACCAAATTCTAAGTCTCTGTAAAAACGCTCTTCGAGCTCCTGTGGCTCATTCTCAAGAGCGCGAAGCTCTGCCTTTGTAGCCTCGTCAACAGAAGGGTCCTGCAACCAGCGGGATAATGTGTCTGCCGCTTTTGCACTTAATTGAGTCATATGAATCTCTCCTTTAGATATATTTATAAAAAAATAAAATATTTAGCTCAGAGCAAACATAATTTCTCCAGAGGCTACAACCTTACCTTCAACGGAAGCAGTAGCTTGTCCTTTTCCGATGCTGCCCTTAAGGCGGGTGATCTCTACTTCAAGAGTAAGTGTATCGCCCGGTACCACTTGACCACGGAAACGGAATCCGTCCAGCCCAGCTAAAAAACCGATTCGGCCGCGATTAGCTTCTACTCCCAGAATAGCAACCGCACCCACTTGAGCAAGGGCTTCTGTAATCAGCACACCCGGCATTACCGGATAGCCCGGAAAGTGACCTACAAAGAACGGTTCATTGATCGTTACATTTTTAATTCCTACAGCTTTTTTGCCCATTTCAATCTCGATAATTTTGTCCACCAGCAGAAATGGAGGCCGATGGGGGATGATTTCTTGAATTTGGTTGATATCCAGCATTATGACAAAACTCCTTTCGGATGTTGCACATTTTCTTTTATTCTTTGCCGAAATGCATAAAATTAGGCAGGTTCGGTAAAAACTATATTTATCCTTCACCAACTGCAGAAGTGGAGGTTGAGATAAGGGGCTTTCTCCACCGGATGCGGCAGCATGGCGGAGAGGGCCCTTTTTGCTGCCCGAGGCCCCCCACCATTATACATTTTTCAGCATAAAAAAGAAAACTCCCTTATATAACAAGGGAGTGGTTAAATCATCTTCATTTATGGAGCAAAAACCAAATCATATACATGTCTCCACGTGCTCCACTGTAGAGCATCGCTTAACTCTTTCTTACCCAGGACAACGTAACCGATGGCCAGGCCGCCTCCAAGTGCAGCTACGAGAAGCAAGGGAATAAGAACCCATTGTATCATGGTCCATTTGGAGATCCCTCGTGGAGAGGGTTCTTTCTTCTCTTCCGATTTAACTTTTTCCTGTCGATCCATTCCTTCACCTCTACGCGCGCATGTTATTGGCTAGACCAAACATCTGATCACTGGACGAAAGTGCCCGAGCTACGAGTTGATACGTGCGTTGAATTTGCATCATTTCTGTCATTTCTGAGGTCATATCGACATTCGACTGCTCCAGCCATCCTGAGCGCACTCCAATTCCAGATGCCTCGCCTGCCGCTCTTTGTACAAAAGCCTGCTGTGCTGTAACTCCATCTGCAAGCATATAGAAATTACCATCGACAGCCTTTAAGGCATTCTGTGTCTTAGGTTCTACTATCATTATAGTACCCGCTACCTGAACAGGTCCATTCTCCGTCTTTTTCGTTAACACACGACCGGATTCATCGATAGCAGCATTTACACCTACAGGAACCGTTAGAGGTTTGCCCTCTGTATTTAAAACGGAGTTTCCTGTGTTATCAACCAATACCATCTTTTTAGCATCAGTCGTGTCAGGAATAAAGTGAAAATCACCCTGACGTGTATACGCCGTAGTACCATTGACCTGAACACCAAAAAGCCCGTTGCCCTGAATGGCTAAGTCGGTCGGACTCCCTGTTTCTTTAAGGGGTCCCTCTTCCCAATTCGTTGAGATCGAAGGCACATAAGTCCCAAAACCCATATTAAAGCCTAGGGGTGTAGAACGGCCCGGTTGGTCATAATCATCCGATTGCTGTTGTACACGAGTCAGCACGTCCTCAAAAGAGCCCTGCTTGCTCTTATAACCATTGGTATCCATGTTGGCTAGATTATCAGCTATAATATCAAGCCGCTGCTGAAGGCTCGACATGGAGACTGCTGCACTAATCGTTGAGTTGTTCATAGATCAAACCTCCTATAAGCTCTACCTGTAAAGCTCATTTCCTAAGCACTGCCTATACCCTGCCAACTTCACTTACAGCCTTCTGCAAGCTGCCATCATAATATTGAACAATCTTCTGGTTCGCTTCATAAGCCCGATAGGCGGCATTCAAATCCACAGTAACCTGAGTCGGATCTACATTGGAGCTTTCCAAGTAACCTTGGCGTACTTGCATGTTATCTGTTCCGTTAGAGAAACGGATATCTGCCGCCTCTACATCATCAGCGTGAAATACACCATTACCGTCACGTACAAGCTCCTGTGGCTTTGTTACTACACTCACACCAAGCTTGGTCCCTGTCGGAAGTCCTGTTACTGGATTAAGCAAATTACCCTGCCCGTCCACTTTAAGGGTGTCCTGATTTCCTGTCAAGACAAGGGGCTTGCCTGTGGAATCAAGAACCTTGAAGCCACCACTGCTCAGTACCTCTCCTGTAGCCGCGTTTATTGAGAAGCTCCCATTTCGCGTATACAGATTATTCCCTTCAGCATCCTGTACAGTAAAGAAGGCCTGTGGACGATAAACAACCTCACCCTCAGGGCTTACATATTTGCCCGAACCATCAAAGGAGATATTTTGACCTGTCACAGGATCAGCTACTTGCAAATCCGTAGATAAAGCAAAATCCATGGTCTTGCCGCTCTCCCTTAAATCACCCTGTAAATATTGGGATATCGACTGTTCTGCAAAAACCCCAGTGTTAAGACGCCCCACTGGCTTGGTATTGCCATTACTCATAGCAGAGATCAATACATCCGGAAAAGCATGATTGACACTGTCAACCTGCTTGTACCCCGTTGTATTCAAGTTAGCGATGTTCTGTGTTGCCGTATCATGTCTACGCTGCTGTGTAACCATACCTGCAGCGGCTGTATATAATCCTCTTATCATGAAGGTAGTCCCCTTCCGAATCTTTTGCTACCTTTTATATCGGCTGCTTAGAACTTTTTCTTAACGACCTTGTCCAAATTATCCAGCATTATTCCTGTTCCCTTAACTACACAATGCATCGGGTCTTCCGCTATCCACACCGGAACATGTAATTCTTCCGAGAGGAGCTCGTCCAATCCATTAAGTAAAGCGCCACCGCCAGTTAGAACAACACCCCGGTCAATAATATCTGCTGATAGCTCAGGCGGTGTACGTTCCAGAACGGACTTAGCAGCTGCCACAATAGAAGAAACCGGATCCCATAGTGCTTCTTTTACCTCGCCTGAAGTAATAGTGAGCGTCTGAGGGAGTCCACTTACCATATCACGACCACGAATATCCATTTCAGCCTGCATCAGGCCTGGACGCACGGTGCCAATTGTAACCTTAATATCCTCTGCCGTACGTTCGCCGATTAACAGCTTATACTTTTGTTTAATATATCTTAAAATGGCCTCATCGAACTTGTCTCCTGCGACTTTAATCGAAGAAGCGGTAACGACGTCGCCCATAGAAAGTACGGCTACATCCGTCGTTCCGCCACCGATATCGACGACCATGTTCCCACTAGGCTGATAAATATCCATTCCCGCTCCGATTGCAGCGGCTTTTGGCTCTTCCTCCATAAAAACTTCCTTAGCCCCGCTCCGCTCCGCCGCTTCCCGTATGGACTTCTGTTCCACAGATGTAATATTTGTAGGGGCGCAAATCAGAATACGGGGCCGTGCGTACCAGGACCGGCCGCCAACGCGGTCGATAAAATACTTAAGCATCATTTCTGTGATTTCAAAATCTGCAATGACACCATCCCGGAGAGGACGGATTGTTATAATATTTCCAGGTGTACGTCCAACCATGCGACGTGCCTGTTCTCCCACCGCAAGGACTCTCTTCGTATCACTTTCAAGTGTGACCACGGAAGGTTCATCCAGAACGACTCCCCTTCCCTTAACATGTATGAGCACATTGGCCGTGCCGAGGTCGATTCCGATATCCTTGCTAAACATAATGAAAGAGCCCCCAAAGTGTTATTTTAATTGAAAAAACAGCAGTTAGTACTAAATTTAAAAATACCATACTTTAGGGGAAGTACACAATGTATTAAAGCTGAATATTTCCTTAAATTTCCGAAAATCTCATGGCTTTGATGCTACAGCAACCTCACGTTTTTTCCCCGTCGATTTTTTATATTTGATTTTTGTGGCTTCTCCCCCCCGAAGATGTCGGATGGACTTGTGATATTCGAGAATGTGCTTCACCTGATCGGCCAGATCAGGGTTGATCTCTGGCAGACGCTCAGTTAAATCTTTATGCACCGTGCTCTTTGAAACGCCAAATTCCTTGGCTATGGTCCGGACCGTATGCCTGGTTTCCACGATGCAGCGTCCGATTTTGATCGTACGTTCCTTGATGTAATCGTGCACGCTCCCGCCTCCCAACTGTGGATAGTTTGGTACATTATATGAGGGGCGGGCTTATATATTCGCGCTTTCAAGACATGACAAGCTATGGAGGGCTCATTTTATTTAATGGACAACCTAATAACCCGTGTTATTAGCATGATGAAATGCCGTCGTTCTCCCTTTAGGTCAACAACCGTTTCCCGCGTAAACAAAAGGCTCATCACAAACATAACCTTAAAAATCCCTATATACACAAAAAAATAGGGGGCTTTCGCCCCCTGCTATAGAAATTTTTATCGCTGTGGCAGTAAATCCGATGGATTGACTACTTTGCCATCTTCGTACACTTCAAAGTGTACATGATTTCCAAGGTTCTTTTCGATCTCACTGCGACCAGCTGTAGCAAGAGTATCTCCTTGCTTCACTTCATCGCCTTGTTTAACTTTTGTTTCACCAAGACTTTGGTATACAGTCTTCAAATTACCTTGATGGGTAATTTCAATCACTTTACCTAATACCGCAACATCTTCCACTCTGGTCACTTCACCGCTGAGCGCTGCTTTGACATCGAACGTATTGTTGTCTTCACGGGCAATATCGATTCCGACATTAGGAATAAATTTGTCGTTATATTGCACCATAGCGGCAACGTGATTGTCCTCTGTACCATTCTCATCATAATACGGCTTAACTACTTCTACTTCACCTGGATTAGCTACTGGCCAAGTCATACTTTCCGTTGAAGCAACAACTTCAAGTGCATCTGGACCACCGGTTGTTGTACCAGCTTCGTTAGCGGAAGTTCCTACTTGCTGCGAAATGGCGGCAGTGTCCTGGTTGAGCGGCTTCTGGCCGGCATCCTGATAGACCCACACCAAGGTTAGTATAATTGCCGCTGCCGCCGTGTAGACTGCTGGGAATACCCAACGTTTAGATACCAGTCTGTTCCATGAAGAAGGTTTTGCGCCAGGTAAATCTCCCTGAGTTTTTTTGAGAGATTCATCTTGGTTTGTTTTGTTTTTGTCTTGTTCATTCATATGGTTATCACCTCAGTAACCAGTGTTACCGGGGTTTTCTCTTTTATACGTATCTTTCAAGTTATTTTTTCAGAAGAGTTGAGATTTGCGTAAATGAGATCCCACTATAATAGTGTTTGAGAATTTGGGTAGCAGTTCCACCCTCTTTGGCCATACCGTTTGCCCCCCACTGGCTCATCCCTACTCCATGTCCATTTCCGAAGGTCGTAATTAAGATCTTATTCCCCTTACGACTCCAACTAAATTGGCTGGATCGTAGGCCTAGCTTCTCTCTCACTTCACGTCCAGTAAATATAGAGCCTCCAATTGAGATCTCTTTAATCCGATGTCCAGTGGTAAGAGACAACACTTCCATAGGTAATCTCGAAGATGATGAAATCTTCGTTGTAGTTCCTGAATTGGTAGTTTCTTTGGAGGCTGGAATGACTTTATCGTTTAGACCCAATCTAGTAAGTATCTCAGCAACAGTAAAGGTGTTAGTCACTGCATAGTTTGGGGTAATCTCTTTCTCCCAGGGACTCGTTACACTGCGCAGATAGGGAATCGCTGCATTCCAATACTCTTCTGAGTTCTCAGTATATCCTCCACTGGAGGCGAAAAAGGAGGCCGTTATCGGCTGCCCTTTATAAGTCATGATCACTCCGCGCGTCTCAAGGACCGCGCGCTGCAGCTTTGCGAGGTCGGCGCTTCTTCCGCCGAGCTTCCATTGCCGTTCCAGCGTGTCCTTAGATATGTAAGCCTGATGGCTTACCGTATCGGTTACATCCGCCTCCGGAACGGGTACGCCGCTTCTGTCGCCAGCCACCAGGCGGCGCATGATAAAGGTGCGGGCCGCTACGGCCTGCGCTTTGAGCGCTTCAAGCTCAAAGTCGGCCGGCATCTCGGCCGCTAGCACGCCGCGGACGTAGTCCTCCAGCGGCAATGTCTCTATTTGTCCGCTGTGCGACAAATAGACAGAGACGTTCGGCTGCGGCGCTTCCTGCGCAGCCTTCTCCGGCGCCGCCGGAGGGGCCGTGACCGCCGGCACGGCCACAGGCGCCGGTTGTCCCCGGTGTAGCGGGACAACCGCCAGCGGAATCAGCAGCGCCGCCAGGAAAGGCGCTGCGAGCCAGGCGACGGGGATGAGTCGCCTGCGCCGGGGAGCAAGGGGACGCGAGTGCCAGCGCGTTGTCTTGTTTCTTCGCAAGTAGCGGAAATCTTTCATCTCTATGGCTCCTTCCGTGAATCACTGGTGATTCTTATAGATATGAATTTGCAGCAACTGCTAGAACACAATTTGAGAGAAAGAGAGTTCCTGTCCTCAATCTATTACTAGACCACAGGCTATTAAATTGCATACAAAAAAATCCCCATCAAATGAGGATTCCATAAAAAAAGACCAAGCTGCAGCCTGCAGCCTGGTCTCTCCTAATGATTGATATTATACCCAAGTTGGTTGAACCTGAAAGCGTGGTTTAACCTCTTCGTTTTTAGTCGATTCACTCTTGGATACTTCCGGTTTAAGAACTTCATCCTTCACGGTTTGCGCTGAAGTATCTTCCATGAAGATGCGCCAAATTTCCGCACCCAGTCCGGACAGTTTCTCAGCCAAATGAACATACCCGCGGTCAATATGATGAGTTCCGCTTACTTCAGTAGTGCCCTCAGCAACCAGACCTGCCAAAATAAGCGCAGCTCCCGCACGCAGATCCGTAGCACAAACCTTAGCTCCGACCAATTGTGCATTACCTGTAACGATCGCTGAGCGACCTTCGATCTTAATCTCAGCATTCATGTTGTGGAATTCATCCACATGCATAAACCTGTTCTCAAATACGGTTTCTGTAACGACACTGGTACCTTCAGAACGCAGCAATAATGCCATCATTTGCGACTGCATATCCGTAGGAAAACCTGGATACGGCAAAGTCTTCAAATCAACAGCTTTGAGAGGCTTGTCACTGATTACACGAATACCGTTCTCGTCAGGAATAATGGTTACACCCATTTCTTCCATCTTAGCAATAACAGGACCTAAGTGATCAGCAATCGCGCCTTCCACATATACATCGCCACCGGTAATTGCTGCAGCCGCCATGTACGTACCTGCTTCGATACGGTCAGGGATTACATGATGTTTGACCCCATGCAGACGTTCTACCCCTTCAATACGGATAACGCCTGTTCCCGCACCACGTACGATTGCCCCCATACCATTCAAGTAATTGGCCAGGTCGACAATCTCAGGCTCCTTAGCTGCATTCTCGATAACGGTCACGCCTTCGGCTAGTGTAGCTGCCATCATTATATTTTCGGTCGCACCTACGCTTGCTACATCCAAATACACTTTGGCACCGCGCAGGCGTCCGTTGCTTTTCGCTTCAATGTAGCCCTGGCCGAGACTAATCTCCGCACCCAGTGCTTCAAACCCTTTCAAATGCTGATCAATCGGTCGTGTACCAATGGCACAGCCGCCTGGCAGGGAAATTCTTGTCTGACCAAGTCTAGATAACAGTGGGCCCATGACTAAAAAAGACGCCCGCATTTTTCGAACCCATTCATAAGGTGCTTCACAGGATGTGATATTTGTAGCATCCACCTGGATAATATCGTTCTGATATGTAACCCCTGCACCCAGAGATTCCAGCATTTTTGATATCGTCATCACATCATCAAGCGGAGGTGCGTCTACAATGACGCTTACTCCTTCTTCTGCCAATAGAGAGGCGGCTATGATCGGTAATACGGAATTTTTTGCGCCGCTAACTTTCACGCTCCCGGTCAATCTGTTGCCACCGCGGACGATAAATTTGCTCATTTTCGGTTTCCCTCCGCGTCCATTATTTCTTAAATTATTTTTTTAGATTAAAGTAATTGCAAAAAAAGTTCTCTACTCCATCAATACGCCCATTTACTCGGGCATGTTCCTTAAAGTTCAGTGTTGACATAATAAAACCTTATTATTCGACACCTTTTGACCACTGCGACCTAAGACACTTATAACCAAACTACATCCCCTTAAAACATATATCGGATCATCCCACTCCAGCTCAGGTAATCCAGGAAGAACCCCGCTACAAAACGACCAAGTACAATGGCCAACAGCAAGTGCAGCAGCCTTCCCTGAGGACTCTTGGGATATCTTATGACCAAATCGAGCTTAAGGTTCTGCAATGCCCACCAAGATAATACAACACTGAGCAAAGATACAATCATTGAGACCATACTGCTGGTTCCAACTGCGCTAGACAACCCACCCGACAATATATCCTCCATGCTAACCCTCCGTGTTCGTATTACTCGGAAATCGACTCTTATATCATACTTGTGAAGGGCAAAAGAATCCAGTACTTTTACAAATTTTTAAACAATTCAACGCCATTATCCAAAATAATGAAGAAATTTTAACCTTTTTTCAATAGATTACTATAATAAAAAGCAGTCAAACCCTAAGGCTTGACTGCTTTTATCCTACTGTTGTCCTTTTCCAGTGGACACTTTAATCCGTGTAACAGCGCGTTGCAGCGCCAATTCCGCACGGCGGTGATCGATATCATCTTGTTTGCTCCGAGTCTGGAGACGGCGTTGAGCCCGTTCTCTAGCCGCTTCGGCGCGCTCAACATCGATATCTGTCGGCAGCTCAGCACTTTCAGCCAGCACGGTTACTTTGTCCTTATGCACTTCAACGAACCCGCCATGAACAGCGATGGAGATCGTAACACCGTCCGATTTGACGGATAACGGAGCAACCTGAAGTGGAGTCACAAGCGGAATGTGTCCCGGCAAAATACCCAACTCGCCTTCGACCCCTCTTACAATCAAGCTATTCACTTGCTTGGAGTAAACGAGATGCTCCGGCGTGACAATTTCCAACAAAAAGGTATTCACTTCCATTCCTCCTTAAAGCTTTACATTGTAAAGCTCGCTTCGAAAGCATGCACTAAGCTTTACGAAGTAAAGCTTGCATCGAAAGCATTAGCTAAGCTCAGGTTACATCGATTTCGCTTTTTCTACTGCTTCTTCAATCGTACCTACAAATAGGAAAGCTGCTTCTGGAAGATCATCATGCTTACCATCCAGGATTTCCTTAAAGCTGCGTACAGTTTCTTTGATTGGTACATATTTACCCTTAAAGCCAGTGAACTGTTCAGCCACGTGGAATGGCTGCGACAGGAAGCGTTCAACTTTACGAGCACGAGCTACGATAACCTTATCATCCTCACTCAATTCATCCATACCCAAGATGGCAATGATGTCTTGAAGCTCGGTATAACGTTGCAGCAATTGTTTAACACCTTGTGCCACGTTGTAATGTTCTTCACCAACAATTTCTGGAGCTAGCAAACGCGAGCTGGAAGCCAGTGGGTCAACCGCTGGGAAAATCCCCTTCTCGGAAATTTTACGCTCAAGGTTAGTTGTTGCATCCAAGTGAGCAAACGCTGTAGCCGGAGCAGGGTCAGTGTAGTCATCCGCCGGTACGTAGATTGCTTGAATCGATGTAACGGAACCTTTTTTAGTCGATGTGATACGCTCTTGCAGCTGGCCCATTTCAGTAGCCAGAGTCGGCTGATAACCAACCGCGGATGGCATACGGCCGAGAAGAGCGGACACTTCGGAACCCGCTTGGGTAAAGCGGAATATATTATCGATAAAGAGCAGCGTATCGCGGCCTTCCACATCACGGAAATATTCCGCCATGGTCAAACCGGTCAAAGCTACACGAAGACGTGCACCTGGAGGCTCGTTCATTTGTCCGAAGACCATTGCTGTCTTCTTAATAACGCCGGAATCCGTCATTTCGTGATAAAGGTCATTACCTTCACGAGTACGTTCACCGACACCTGCGAATACGGAAATACCACCGTGCTCTTGGGCAATGTTATTAATCAATTCTTGGATTGTTACTGTTTTACCTACGCCGGCACCGCCGAAGAGGCCGACTTTACCACCCTTAGCATAAGGTGCGAGCAAGTCGATAACTTTAATACCTGTTTCCAAGATTTCCGCTTGTGTTGACAATTCGTCAAATGTTGGTGCGAGACGGTGAATCGGGTTCTTTTTCTCAGCAAGAACTTCACCAGCGTTATCAATTGGATTGCCAAGTACGTTAAATACACGGCCTAATGTCGCTTCCCCTACAGGAACCGAGATTGGACCTCCTTGATCGATCGCATCCAGTCCACGAACCAGACCATCAGTAGAAGACATCGCGATACAACGTACCAGATTGTCTCCCAAATGATTGGAAACCTCAAGTGTTAGGTTAAGCTGACGACCATTGTCCAAGACGGTTTCAATTTTGATAGCGTTGAAAATCTCGGGCAACTGGCCGCGTTCAAATTCAATATCGACAACCGGACCCATAATGCTTACAACGCGTCCTTTGTTCATCTTCTTTTCCCTCCTCGAAAGCTGTTACATCAAGAAGAAACGACGTTGTCGTCTTATAAAGGTGACAACCGTTTCTCGTAGAAATATAAGCATTTTGTATAGTGTAAAACCTATACTTTGTTATCTTTTAAGAAGAACTTACAGTGCCGTTCTTAAGGAGCTATGCACCCTAAGCAAGCGACACTGTTTCTCGTAAAACACAAGACAAGTTAAGCACTTAGTTTAACTTTTCTTGTATTTTAAGACTGCGCGTTCGCTCCGGCCACGATCTCGGTAATTTCCTGCGTAATTGCCGCCTGACGGGCACGGTTGTACGTAAGGGTAAGTTCTCCGATCATTTTCGACGCGTTCTTCGTTGCACTGCCCATAGCTGTCATTTTCGCACCCAGCTCACTGGCCTTGCCATCCAGAATTGCGCTATAAATCAAAGTTTCAGCGTACTTTGGAAGCAATACTTCTAGCACGCCTTCCGGTGAAGGTTCATATTCGTAGTTTGCAGAAGCTTCATGATGCTCTTGATTCCCTACTCCATCCATAGGCAACAGTCGCTCAACGGTTGGGATCTGAGTGATAGCATTGACGAATTGATTGTAACAAACATACAGCTCATCATACGTACCATCTACAAACTGCTGTACTGCCGAATTCGCGATAGACTTGATGTCAGCAAACTTCGGCGCATCCGATAGCTCAGTGACTTCCTGTACAATCGGATATTCACGGCGACGTAGAAAGTCACGACCTTTACGACCAATAACAAACAATGCGTACTCATCTTTGGACTTATGCTTCTCCGCGATGAGCATCGTCACCTTACGCAAAATATTAGCGTTGTAACCACCTGCAAGCCCTCTATCAGAGGTAACGATTAGATAACCAGTCTTCTTCACAGGGCGGCTAACCAGCATAGGGTGTTGAACACCTTCTGTGCCAGCAGCAATGCTCGATACAACCTCTTTTAGCTTCTCAGCATAAGGACGGGCGGCAATTGCCTTCTCCTGAGCTTTTCTCAGCTTGGATGCGGCTACCATTTCCATCGCTTTTGTGATCTGTCTTGTGTTTTGAACACTCTTAATTTGACGTTTAATATCACGCATGCTTCTTGCCATGATTTCACCACCTTAAAGCTTTAACGGAGTTAAAGCTAACTTCGTAAGCATCATCTTAGCTTTGACGGAGTCAAAGCTAACTTCGTAAGCATTCTCTTAACTTTGACGAAGTCAAAGCTACTTCATAAGCACAGCCTGAGCTTCGGCAGAGCCAAAGCTCACTTAGTAAAATCCGTTAAAGTCTATCTATATTAGCTAGTAGCGAAACCTCTTTTAAAGGTATCAATCGCTGCTTTAAGAGCGGCTTCGTTATCAGCTGTCAAATCTTTTGTATCCCTGATGGATTGAGCTACATCAGCAGCACTGCTATCCATGTAAGCAAGGAATTCCTTTTCAAAACGTTTTACGTCTTTAACTGGAATATCATCCAAATATCCTTTTACAGCTGTGTACAAGCTAAGTACTTGATGCTCAACAGACAACGGCTGATTCACACCTTGTTTCAGAACTTCCATCATACGTGCCCCGCGATTCAGACGGGCAAGTGTAGATTTATCAAGATCTGAGCCGAACTGTGAGAAGGCTTGAAGTTCGCGATATTGGGCAAGATCCAGACGGAGCGAGCCTGCTACCTTCTTCATCGCTTTGATTTGAGCGGAGCCCCCTACACGGGAAACGGAGATACCGACGTTGATCGCCGGACGTTGACCAGAGTAGAACAGATCGGATTCAAGGAAGATTTGACCATCTGTAATCGAGATTACGTTCGTAGGAATGTAAGCTGATACGTCAGATGCCTGTGTTTCGATAAATGGAAGGGCGGTTAATGAACCACCACCAAGCTCATCACTAAGCTTAGCTGCACGCTCCAAAAGACGGGAGTGCAAGTAGAATACGTCACCTGGGAATGCTTCACGACCCGGTGGACGACGAAGCAGCAAGGACAATTCGCGATAAGCCGAAGCTTGTTTCGAAAGGTCATCGTAAATGATCAGTACGTGCTCGCCCTTGTACATGAAGTATTCGCCCATTGCGCAACCTGCGTATGGAGCAATGTACAACAATGGGGACGGCTCGGAAGCCGATGCAGTTACAACGATTGTATATTCCAAAGCGCCATGACGGCGAAGAGTTTCTACAACCTGTGCTACTGTGGATTGCTTTTGACCAATGGCAACATAAATACATTTCATGCCGTTGCCTTTTTGGTTGATAATCGCGTCAATTGCGATTGCAGTCTTACCTGTTTGACGGTCACCAATGATAAGTTCGCGTTGTCCACGACCGATTGGTACCATCGCATCAATGGCTTTAAGACCTGTTTGCATCGGTTCATGTACCGATTTACGATCGATAACACCTGGTGCATTATTTTCTACAGGACGGAATTCAGTTGTAGCAATTGGGCCTTTGCCGTCAAGCGGCATACCAAGTGCGTTAACTACACGACCGAGCAGAGCTTCACCAACAGGAACTTGCATAATTTGTCCTGTACGTTTTACTTGATCGCCTTCACGAATTTCCTTGTACTCACCCAGAATAACAACACCGACGTTGCTTTCTTCCAGATTGAGCGCCATGCCCACTACTCCGTTGGAGAACTCTAGCAATTCGCCTGCCATTGCGTTTTCCAGACCGTAGACACGGGCGATACCGTCGCCGACTTGAATGACGGTGCCGACTTCGGCAACTTCGATATCGGCTTTATATTCCTCAATTTGACTTTTGATCAAAGTGCTGATCTCTTCAGGTCTGATGCCCAATATCCTCACCCCTATCTTCTATGCTTATCATTAAAGGATTTCTCGAGACGCTCCAATTTGTTAGACAGACTGCCGTCATACAGCGTATCGCCGATATAAACTTTCAGTCCTCCCAACAGGCTTGGGTCCACCACATTCGTAATCCGGATTTTACGGTTTACGAGTTGGCCGAATTCTGCAGCTACAGCTGCTTTTTCTTCTTCACTTAAAGAATAAACAGAGTATACCTTAGCATCACCAATGCCAAGAGCGTCTCCTTCAATCTTGATATACGTATCCAGCAGATCGGCAAAAATATCGGTTCTGCCTCGCTCTACTAACAATTCTACAATGTTCATCACGATGGGAGAGAGCTTATCTTGAAGCGCTGTGCGCAGCACTTTCAGCTTGTCGGACTCCGAGATGCGCGGTGCAAGAATAAACCGCTTTATCTCTTGGTCGGAATGTAATAATCCAACCACTGCCTTGAGCTCTTCTTCTACTTCAAGGGTAATCCCTTTCTCTACCGCTGCACTGTACAATGCTCTAGCGTAGCGCTTGGCAACTACCGTATCGCGGCTCATGATTGGCCTCCTACCTCTTTGAGGTATTGGTTCACAAGTTGCTCCTGCTCGCCGTTAGCACTAACTTCTTTCTTAAGAAGTTTAGAAGCAATACGAACAGATGCCGTTCCAATTTCGCTGCGCAACTCTTCCACTGCTTTGTTCTTTTCGTTCTCAATATCGCGCACGGCCTCTTCTTTGACACGTGCTGCATCTGCTTTGGCTTGTGCCAAAGTTTGTTCTACCTGTAGATTGCTTGTGATTTGCGATTGTTGAATAATTTGTTGAGCTTCCTGGCGTGCACTGTTCAGCGCTTGCTTCTGCTCTTCCACATACGCGACCGCTTGTTCTCTAGTCTTCGCAGCTTCGTCCATTTGCTGCATTACCAGCTCACGGCGTTTCTCCATAACTGCAAAAAGTTTGCTGAACGCATATTTGCTAAGCAAGAAATATAAAATCCCAAAGGCGACAATTGAAAATACTATGTTTGTCCAAACAATATCCACTGAGGTCACTCCCTTCCGTTACCGCGTCATGCGGACGTATACAAAAGTAAGGCGCGGATGGCATCGGCCGTCCCCGCCAAACCGTAACTACGGTTTATTAAGTAAACATAATCAGGAATGCGATAACTGTTGCTGCCAACGGAATAACTTCGACGATACCTACACCAATAAACATTGTTGTTTGCAAAGCATTTTTCGCTTCTGGTTGACGAGCGATGGACTCAACTGTTCTACTAACGATCATACCGTTACCAAGACCTGCGCCAAGTGCACCCAATCCAACCGCTATTGCTGCTGCTAAAAATTCCATTTGTAAATATCCTCCTTTAATTTCGGTTCATATTTGTGTTTAATGATATAAGATATCTCCCACGAAGGAAAATCAGACGATAGCCGTTCTCTTCGCAGCAGTTCATTAATGTGCTTCTTCTTCGTGAATCGTCATCTGTGCGATATAAACCATCGTCAGAATCGTAAAGATAAACGCTTGTAGTGCCCCGACGAAAATACTGAAGCCCTGCCATACAGCCAGGAACGGAATACTGAGAATTCCCAGCTTCAAAATGACTGTAATCAGTACTTCTCCGGCGAAAATGTTAGCGAATAGACGAATAGCCAACGCTACAGGTTTTGCCAGGTTTTCGATAATGTTCAGTGGCAAAAAGATTGGAAACGGTTCGATGTAGTGTTTGAAATAATGTTTGCCGTTGAGCTTAATGCCCAGAAAGTTCATCAGTACAAATACTATGATTGCCAATCCTGCAGTGACGTTAATGTCAGCAGTTGGCGACTTGTACCATAAAATTTCTGCATGCTCACCATTCGCCAAGTTCTTAGTTGCTTCAATCACGTGGCCAAACACTGTTACAGGTCCATGCGCCTCAGTTACAACGGAGAAAGGCAATCCAAGTAGATTGGAAACAAAGATAAACAGAATCAATGTCAACCCTAAAGATATGTAAGGTTTTCCTTTCTTCAGATCCATGGCACTGCTTATGACACCCTCTACAAATTCCACTACCCATTCCATGAAGTTCTGAAGCTTGGATGGATTTTCAACGGAAAGCTTACGAACCGAAAGCATAACCAGAACAAATACCACTGTACAACTGATCAGAAGCATCAACACGGCGGATAAATCTATCGGTATTCCCCCGACAAATATTTTCGGCATGTCATGCATAGTATCATCCCCCTTTCTCTTTAATCTGGTTAAAGCTTATTCTTCACACTCAGATATATCCCCGCAGGAATGGCGAGAAGCTGAGGAATGAATACGCCCGAAACAGTTGCTACCAGGGAGAAATGCTCAATCTTGACCGAAAACATGGTGACCAAAATTGCAAAGCTAATCCGTGTAACAAAACCGAGGCTGAAGGCATTCCCTTCGTTGCTCGCAATCGACTGCGTAACCCGTCGAACCTTGACGGCCAGATAACGAAAGTTTACCAATCCCGCCACCAGACCCAGAGTCATGCCCAGTGTAATTGCCCGGGTCTCATGATGAAGCACCCAGCCCATTAAGAGTCCTGCCATAAGGACGAGCGTAACTCTAGTGACGGTATTGATCATGGGAGTCATATTATCCATTCTGCTCCCCCAAAAATTTTTTAATTAACAAGGCGACATTCACAATTCCCAGAATCATTCCAGTTATAGTGCCAATGGCGAGCCAATATTTCGGACCCTCCATCAGGTCTTTCAGCCATCTTGCCGCAAAAAAACCAATAAGAATGTAAGCGGCAAGCAAAGTGCCTGCACTTCCAATGACAAGCGCGGTCTGTAACAAGCTGTCCTTGCTATTTTGTTCTTTCATGGGCTACAATCCCAACTAATTTTACTGAATTTCCTGAGTCTTTGTCAATTCATTGAACATTGCCTAAAAACCCTTGAAAACATGAAAATAATCACAGCAAAACGTTCCAAAACCATATAAACCGTACAGTTTCACTGTATGTTGATTTTAATCAGATCAGATATTAGTTTAATTGAAATTATTTATTTTTTGTGAACATTCTGTGAAACTCTTCAGGACGTTCCTTATTAACACCAAAATGGTGCAAAATCGCATTGACAATCCGTTGGGAAGCCTTGCCATCTCCATACGGGTTGGCGGCCCGACTCATCGACTGATAGAGCTCATTATCAGTCAAAAGAGCATGTGTCCGTTGATACACCTTCTCCTCGTCCGTGCCCACAAGTTCCAGCGTTCCAGCCTCGATCCCTTCGGGACGCTCCGTTGTATCACGAAGCACAAGAACAGGCACTCCATAAGAAGGAGCTTCCTCTTGCAGACCGCCGGAATCAGTCAATATCAAGTGGGTATGCGGATAAAAATTATGCAGGTCCACGACATCCAGCGGATCAATCAGCTTAATTCTTGGATGTCCTCCCAGTATCTCATGCGCAGGTTCCTTAACGGCAGGACTCGGATGCACAGGGTAAACAATGGCGACATCTTCGAATTCATCAGCGATTCTTTTAATAGCTCGGAAGATATTACGATGCGGTTCACCTTGAGATTCTCTTCGGTGAGCGGTCATCAAAATAAGTCTTTTTCCTGAAGCAAAATCCAAAACAGGATGCCGGTAATCCGGCTGTACGGTATATTGAAACACATCAGTTACGGTGTTGCCTGTGATATAAATACTTGATTCTTTTTTGTTCTCGTGTCTCAGATTGTTAGCTGACAAATCGGTTGGAGCGAAATGTAGATCAGCTAATACACCTGTGAGTTGACGGTTCATTTCTTCAGGATACGGAGACAATTTGTTCCATGTCCTAAGTCCTGCTTCTACGTGCCCAACTTGAATTTGCTGCAGGAAGGAAGCGTAACTAGCTAAAAACGTTGTTAAGGTGTCCCCATGCACCAGCACGAGGTCAGGTTTAGCTTCTTTCAGTACAGGTTCCAAACCTTCAAGCACACGAATAGTAATCTCATTCAAGGTCTGACGGTCCTTCATCACGTCCAAATCGTAATCAGGGGTGATATTAAACACTTCCAACACTTGATCGAGCAGTTCTCTATGCTGTGCTGTTACACATACTATTGATTCGATATGCTCAGGATGCTTCTTCAGTTCAAGAACCAGAGGAGCCATCTTGATCGCCTCGGGGCGCACTCCGAAAATAGTCATTACTTTGATTTTGGACATAACCCCTACCCTCTCATCAAATATTCTCGCATTACTATACTTAATACTTAATTACTTATTACTTGGTTCCATAAAGACGGTCACCAGCATCACCAAGACCCGGCACGATGTAACCATGTTCATTCAAATGATCATCAAGCGCCGCTACATAAATATCAACATCCGGATGAGCTTCCTGAACTGCAGCAACACCTTCTGGCGCTGCAATCAAGTTCATCATTTTGATCTGCGTACAACCACGGTTCTTCAGTGAGGTAATCGCAGCAA
This sequence comes from Paenibacillus sp. FSL H7-0716, assembly GCF_038002705.1. Classification (NCBI taxonomy): domain Bacteria; kingdom Bacillati; phylum Bacillota; class Bacilli; order Caryophanales; family Paenibacillaceae; genus Paenibacillus; species Paenibacillus sp. FSL H7-0716. The sequence continues at coordinate 10,252 of NZ_JBBODA010000036.1, read as the reverse complement.
TTGCGGATCCGCCTGTAGCAAGCATCGGATCAATTACTATCAATTCACGTTCCTGTACGTCCGTTGGAAGCTTGATATAATACTCCACTGGTTGAAGAGTGTCTGGATCACGGAAAAGCCCTACATGTCCTACTTTAGCCGCAGGTAGAAGCTTCAGTACACCTTCAAGCATACCTAAACCCGCACGGAGAATAGGAATAAGCCCCAGCATTCTTCCCGAAATCACTTTGCTTTCCGTCTCAGTGACCGGTGTTTGTACCGTAATGGTCTCTAGTGGAATATCACGTGTAATCTCATAAGCCATCAATGTGGCAACTTCGTCAACATGTTCTCTGAAATCCTTCGTGTTTGTTCTAACGTCGCGAATAAATGTTAGTTTGTGTTGAATTAAAGGATGATCGCAAATCACCAATTTTCCCATTTACTGTCCCTCCGGTAATTGTAAGTCTTGTCTATAGCCATAGAAAGCGCTTTGCTTCTCAGTGGCTAAATCCTGTCTATTATAGCACTCCCGCCGCTGCATTTCACCTCAGAATGGTACTTGAACTCACATTGAACATATTCCTTTGTATTTCCTTGTTTTTAAAGGTAATGATTGGCTTAATTAGGAAACCAATCACTTATAAAACCTAGATTATGTTGTGCAACTTTGGATTTTTCATACTATTCACATTATTTTCACTAATTTTATTGAAAGTTCCATGAACTTTCATGATTGATTTCATTCAATTTCATCTAATACCTACAGTAATATTTGTGAACAATATGCAACAAAAAAGCCTCCATCCAACCCGGAAGAGGGTATGAATGGAGGCAAAGTCATTTCTTATTAGAAGCAAAGATTTAGTATTTCAACTCTGGATAAAGAGGGTATTGGTCAGTCAACTCAGCCACTTGACGGGCAGATTTTTCCAAGTTTGCCTCATCCTTCGGATTCTTTAGAACATTAGCAATGATACGTCCAATAGTGACCATCGCCTGCTCGTCCATACCACGGGATGTGACTGCAGGTGTACCAATACGAATACCGCTTGTTACGAAAGGACTTGTAGGATCAAATGGAATTGCGTTTTTATTCACAGTAATCCCGATGGAATCTAGTACTTTTTCCGCATCTTTTCCGGTAATGTTCAGATTACGGGTGTCCAGCAGCATCAAGTGGTTATCTGTACCTCCGGATACAATGTTAACCCCTTCGCTGATCAACGTTTCTGCAAGAACATTAGCATTCTTCACTACATTTTGAGCATAAGTCTTAAAGGATGGCTGCAATGCTTCACCAAATGCGACTGCTTTTGAAGCAATTACATGCATCAGAGGTCCACCTTGGGAACCAGGGAATACCGCTTTATCAATAGCAGCTGCCCATGGCTGTCTGCACATAATCATACCTCCGCGGGGACCGCGCAAAGTCTTATGCGTAGTAGTTGTAACGAAATGAGCATGAGGAACCGGGCTCGGATGAAGGCCAGCAGCAACCAATCCTGCGATATGGGCCATATCTACCATAAATAACGCACCCACATCATTGGCGATAGCGCCGAGTTTTTCGAAATCAATAATACGCGGATAGGCACTAGCACCAGCTACAATCATTTTTGGACGGTGCTTGAAGGCTGCTTTACGTACTTCATCATAATCAATTAGGAAGGTATCTTCTTGTACTCCATAAGCAACGAAGTTATAAAGCAATCCAGAAGCATTAACTGGGCTACCGTGTGTCAAATGACCGCCGTGCGCCAAATTCATTCCAAGAACAGTGTCGCCCGGCTTAAGCGCAGCCAGATAAACTGCCATATTTGCTTGGGCGCCGGAATGTGGTTGTACGTTGACATGATCCGCGCCAAATAATTCTTTTGCACGATCACGAGCAAGGTTCTCAACGATATCTACATCTTCACAGCCGCCATAATAACGTTTACCTGGATAACCTTCTGCATATTTGTTCGTAAGCACGGAGCCCATAGCTTCCATTACGGCTTCGCTAACGATATTCTCTGAGGCAATAAGCTCAATGTTGGCACGCTGACGTTTCAGTTCCAGTTCCATCGCTTCTAGTACTGCCGGGTCACTCTTACGCAATTGTTCCATGTTCTTATTTCCTCCCTAGTGTGTGAAGATATGTTGTATTTAAGTAGAAACGATTTGCCCGCCATAAAGTGACTTAGGTTTACGTTTCTGCAAAAAATATAAAAACTAAAGTTCGTTAATCACAAAACTGTGAACCACTTTGTTCCGGACCACGATATACCGCACGTTCCCCGCCAATTAGTGGGGGTCTGGTCCATGCCGCATTCACTCTGGCTGCTCCAATGTAGCGTAGAGTCGGACGGAAAGGAACGGCTACCCGCCGTAAATGCATTCCTATCAGAGTCTCGCCAATATCTAAACCAGCATGAGCTTCTATCGTTTCCGCCAAAACAGGATCTTTCATAGCGTGATAAGCAGCCGTAGCCATCGAACCTCCAGCACCTCGTATAGGTACAGCTGATACTTCCTTCAGACCAAGTAACTCTAGCAGAGAGCGTTCCATTACAAGTGCACGATTTAAATGCTCGCAGCACTGATACACCGGATGAAATCCTTTTTCCGCTGCTACTAAACGAACACCTTCAAGCAATTGTTCTGCAACTTCAAGTGCACCACCAGTTCCAATCCGGACACCAGCAACTTCACTTGTGCTCACTCCGACGACAACAATTTTGCCTGACCCAAGGTTACCAGCCTCCGCCAACTCTCTTAACACAGTGACGGTGGCTTCAGTTAATGATAGCTCCACAACTTCGTCCATCACTCTACCTCCTCAAACTTCAAACAAGCTTATTTTAAACAAAAAAGAGCAGTCCGCAGGTAGCTGCGGATTTGCTCTTTTGCCCAGGCGACCGGCCGTTTATTCCGATGCTCCATCGTGGTTTGATCCACATTTGTCGCCAGTTACATCGGAACCGATTATTTGTAACTTCATCTTAAAGCAAAGTGAACTGAAAATCAACCATTTACAAATGGCGGAAGGTTTCCAGCTTATCCAGCAAACTGAATAGCGCAGTGCGAATCTCAGCAGCAGTTAGCTCATAGTCCTCACGTGTGCCACCAAATGGATCAGAAATATCGAAGCTCGGAATACGCTGGCGAATCTCAATCATCCGCTGCAGATCCGTTGCATTCGGTTCACCACCAAGGGCTAAGCTCAACTCCGCATCTGCGTAAAGGCTGTCCAATTCCTTGATATCCTCCGTCACCGCATCTTCATCATGCACGTATTCCTTCAATGTATAGGTTTTCGTTACAGCATCCGGAAAATACTGCAGTAAATGCTGCTTATGCCCACCCGTCAAGGTCAGCACAAGGTCGGCCCAAGCGACAGCTTGACCTGTCAATTGTGACGACTCCATTGAATCATGAATTCCTTCTTCCTGCAGTATAGCCGCAGCATGTCTTGATATAGAAGTACCGGAAATGGCGGATACACCTGCAGACCGCACTTCCAGGTCGATTCCACGTTCCTTCGCGAGCTTTCGTAAAAGCCCCTCAGCCATAGGACTTCGGCATGTATTCCCGGTGCAGACGAATAAAATATGCAGCATGTTTTGCACCCCCATGAAATTAAATATTCTAATGCCGTTATTGTATCAAAAGATGAATAGCAAGCCAAACCCCAGAAGTATTGCGCCGCCTAGCGCTTCTCCATAATCCCCGAGACCACGACTGACATGCCGTCCAATTAGCAACCCTAGAATCGACATTAGTCCCCCGCAAGCACCGAAGGCTAAGATGGTCAAAAGCACTCCATTCACAAACATCCCCAGTGATACACCCACGGAGAAAGAGTCAATACTGACACTGAGCGAAAGAAGTATCATCCCCCACAAGGTTCGATGATCCATAGCTCGCGAGCTTCCTGTATCCGGACGAAAGGAGTTGTACACCATATGCCCGCCCAAAAGAACTAGAAGACCTCCAGCAGCATAAGTCGTTACTTGACCTAACAGGTGTCCAACATAACTTCCTGTCAATAAACCCAGGAGAGGCATCAGCATATGAAAAACAGCAATGAGCAGACTCATTTGCAGAACATGCAGCAGACGAATACCTTTCATCCCGATCCCTACACCGAGCGAAAAGGCATCCATCCCTAATGCAACCGCCATTATAGTAATGGTAACAATCTGCCCCCATTCGGTATATACATCTCCTAAGCCCATGCTTAACCCCCCAAGTCCGAAATATCTTGTACAACAACGATATGCGGACAAGGGGGTAATCATGACTTCATATGGGAGTCATATACGAAAAAGCAACGCCGTAGTTATCCGGCGTCGATGACAGATCCGCCGGCGGCTTTCATAAGCCGGTTCATGATGGCAGCGCCGAGGCCCGTATATGGGCAAGCCTCGGCTAAGATGTAAGTCGCTCCCACTTCATCGAACCGCCGCAAAGCGGCATATAGGGAGCGAGCCCCTTCCTCCGGCGAGGATAACGAGCCAAGGGAAAGGACACAGGCGGCAGGATCGCCGGGATAAAGGGCCTTATGCTCCTCGAAGAGGAGCAGGCCCGTGATCTCGCCGTTTAGCTGCGCCGCCTGAAGTTGACTTGCGGCTTCGTCCGCCACGCGCTGCGGGGAAGAGCCGCGTACTACACCAAGCCAGCCGCGCGGTGCGTAGTGCGTGTACTTCATGCCCGGCGCGCGCGGTGCAGAATTGTCGCTAGCAGCATCCGCACCATGGTGCTCAATAGATGCGGAAGCCCTTTCGAAAGGCTCACGATTGTTAACATTCAGGCAATCCACTGAAGATTGTGCTGTAGTTGCTTTAGCTGTGATTGGCTCAGCAGCACTGGAATCAACAACAGAGATTGTCGTCCCCGAATCAGCCATGACAGTAGCGGTAGAGGCAGCAGTTGCCTCAGCATTACCGGGCTCTGAGCTTACAGCTTCTGCTCCCACCACTACAGCCAATTGCTCAGAAGTAATCCCTCCGGGGCGCAGCACAGCAACTTTTCCGTCAGGCTGTACCTGCACGACTGTTGACTCTAGTCCAACTCCAGCAGCACCACCATCAAGGACGCCATCAATGTATCCAGCCAAATCTTCCATCACATGCGAAGCTAATGTCGGGCTCGGGCGACCCGAACGATTAGCACTGGGCGCCGCAACCGGACAACCTGCGGCACTGATCAGCGCCAGAGCTACCGGATGATCCGGCATCCGCACACCAACCGTATCCAAACCCGCCGTCACACAAGGCGACAGCACACCTTCACGAACAGGAAGCACAACTGTCAGCGGACCAGGCCAATAAGCTGCCATCAGCGCGGCCGCCTTAGGATGCACCTCTGCAACAAGCTCGTCCAAAGCTGCCGTATCCGCAATATGTACAATTAACGGATTGTCAGATGGCCGTCCTTTTGCTGCAAAAACAGCCTCAACCGCCGCCGTATTTCGCGCATCCGCCCCTAGCCCGTAGACGGTTTCGGTTGTAAAAGCCACGGTTCCGCCTTCACGAAGCATCGTTGCTGCCTCCGCTATCGCCAGCTTGTCAGCTTCATTCGGCTGAAATACCTCAGAATTCGTTCCCTCAGCAGAATTCAACTTCCAGTATACAGTCTCATCTCTATTTCCACTCCGCCGTTGAACGGCGAATAAAGGATTATTGTGTTCATTCATTCTCATCACAGGCTTTCTAGAAGATATAATTTATCTTAGCAAAAAAACGGCCCCAGTCGGGAGCCGTGATAGATCTGCTTATAAAATAGTAACATATCTGGGGTCTTACGACCATAATCCACTGATCCAGTTCCAAAGGTTTTGCAGCAGCTCCCAGACGAAGAACCGTACCTCTGGCTCAGCGGCGGTTTCTCCTGATGGAGCACTTCCTGCCGAGGAATCAGCCTGTACTGTTTTTGCAGCTGCTGATTTCACCTTAGCACTGTTATCAGCACCAGAAGCGGACACTGTTTTTGTACCTTTGTCAGCAGCAGGTGCTGCCGCATCTCCAGAGCCTGCATCGATAAAGCAAAGCGGAGGAAACAGTACACACCACCAATTTTGTCCCTTGCCCGCACCAAGTGTGACCCGTACAGCTTCATACTCCCCAGCAGGATAGACGGTACCACCGTATAATTTGGTTGGAAAAGGGACTACGCCCAGCTCCACTTTATAGGAATATTCAATGCCCCGTTTCTCCAGCTCTGATCCAACCAACGCGTTAAGCTCCGGCAGATGATTTCTAATCAGAGCACGTGCCTGCTCCAAGCTCTGCGGATCCTCAAGAGCAGATACCCACTGGTTCATTTGCTCCACAATTTTATCGCGAATTTGCCGTTTCACCAGCTGATCTTGCGCTCCGTCAGAATTAGCTAGAATACGTAACCGGATAGATTCTTGGGGAATAGATACTTCAGCTACTGCAGCATCGGTTTTTTGACCTTCCCAAGCCATCATGAGGACCATAAAAAAACAAATTAAAATGGCAGTATACTTAAAAGTTACACGTAAGGAATCTCTTTTATCCATATGATTATCGTTCATTTGTTGCAGCCCCTCTCCTCTTAACTCTCATGCTAGTAGTATGCCCGGAGATAAGAGACTGCAAACCTATGAATCTATTAAATTTATAACTTCAATGCCAGCTCCTTATGCAGCTGCAAATCTTCCTCTACATCCTGACCATAAAGATGCACGCTCATCACGACCCCCATGCTGGCCATATTAATTAGAAGAGACGTGCCTCCATAACTGATAAACGGAAGTGTTATTCCTGTCAACGGCATCAGGCCGATAAAAGCTCCAACATTCTCAAGAATTTGGTACAACAGCATAGCCGTAATTCCAATGATTAGAAATGGACCGCTACGCTCCTTACTCTCGAGAGCAATCAGTATCATCCGATGCAGCAAAATAAAAAAGAGCAAGAGAAGCAGCGCAGATCCCACAAATCCAAACTCCTCGGCAATCTGCACGAATATCGCATCCGAATAGGTATATGGGACACGATTATTCTGCACAGAGCTGCCCTGCATATATCCCTCTCCACTCATTCCCCCGGAGGCTATAGCTAATTTGGCATTTTTCGTGTGATAGCTTGCCTTATCTGTCGCTAAATCAGGTACCAGCCAAGGGTCAAACCGCTCCACTAAATGATCCTTACCAATGCCTTCAAAAAAATTGACTGCTTCATCATGATAGTTTATGTAGCTCAAAATCCCAGCAAGACCAATCCCACCCACTATAAGCAAACCGATGAGTGCATGCGATAATTTGATATTCCCGATCCATAGAAGCCCAATCAATATTACGATGTAGCTAAGGGCATTTCCCAAATCATTTTGCATAATCACTATACCAAATGGAATAAACGTAAGAATAGTGAGAGGCACAATCCCTTTCCAGAAGGTTAAGGTAGACCCTTGTTTTCGAATTAAGATCGATGATAAAAAAAGAATCAATACCAATTTAAACAGCTCGGCAGGCTGAAACCTAAGTCCACCGATCTCAAGTCCCAATTGAGCACCGTTCTCTACTTTACCAATAAAACTAACCGACACTAACAAGACTAAGCCCAAGAGATAAATATAAAGTGCATGTTTAACAAATATCTTAAAGTCCACAAAAGCGAGCACAATAAAAACTACAAAACCTAAAATATAGTATTTAAGCATTTGAAAATGAAATCCATCCAATTTCATCGGAGGCGTTATTCTTCCATTGGTTACACTGTATATTGAAAAAATACTAATCACCATCAGCAAAATCAGAACAGTAACAATTACCTTATCAATCCTTTTGAACTTTTGAAGCATCTGCAAGCCCCTTACTCTGTTAAGGTTTCAACTCTCCTCTCTCAGGGAAAGTCGTTCCTTTCTATTGTAGAACATTCGTGAATATAATTCCAAATTTATGTAGCCAATCTATAAAATATCTTTCTATTAAAATTACTCTCTGACGTGATTTTACTCTATGATCCAAACCTAACGGACTCCGTAGACTTTATTTATGGATTTATTGCTCCACGGGAACTTTTGCGGACTCCAGAGTCGTTATTACTTGCCACTTTGCAGTAAATCCAGTCTTTTTGATCAAATAACGTCTTTGCGGTCCGATACTATCCAATAAGTAGTTAATATTCGAATATAAGGGCATCTGAGTCCGAGTCAGGATACAAATACAAATACAAATACAAATACAAATACAAATACAAATACAAATACAAATACAAATACAAATACAAATACAAATACAAATACAAATACAAATACAAATACAAATACAAATACAAATACAAATACGAATACGAATACGAATACTAATACGAATTGCTTCCAGCCTGCTTACCTGAAACGGTCCGTATTATATTACACCAATCCGACGAAGCCGTCCTCCAGCAAAAAGAACCGCCAGTGCCCCTATTAAACAATAAGGACCTGACGGTTCTATTTTATTTCGTGGTTACACCTGTTTGGCAGCTGCATAAGGAGTAGGTTTAGGGAAATCCTCTTCCACTTCTTGCCCGTGCAGACGCACACTCATTACCAGCCCGATGCTGGCCATATTGATGAGCAGTGATGTACCCCCGAAGCTGATGAAAGGTAACGTAATACCAGTCAATGGCATCAAGCCGATAAATGCGCCGATATTCTCAAAAATCTGATACAACATCATCGCGACAACGCCGACAATCAGGAAAGGGCCAGCTCTATCCCTAGACTCCAGCGCAATCAGAATCATCCGGTGAATCAAAATAAAGTACAGCAGCAACACAAACGCAGAACCTACAAACCCAAATTCTTCGGCAATCTGCACAAAGATAGAATCTGAATACGTATATGGCACCCGATCCGTCTGAACGGAGCTGCCGTTCATGTAGCCTTCGCCACTCATTCCACCTGAGGCAATCGCCAGCTTGGCGTTTTTAGTATGATAAAGAGCTTTGGCTGTCGCTTTGTCTGGAACAAGCCAAGGATCAAAACGTTCAATCCAGTGAGATCGTCCAATATCCGTTAGGAAGGTTTTAATTTCATCATGATAATGGATATAACTCATAATTCCCGCAATCGCAGAACTAGCCACGATGACCAACCCGATTAATGCATGCGTGTATTTAATATTGCCTATCCACAACAGACCCGCAAGAATCACAACGTAAGACAAGGCATTCCCAAGGTCATTTTGAGTAAGGACAATAAGGAACGGAAACAAGGTCAGAAGGCCGAGTGGCACAACATCCCGCCAGAACAAAAGCTTACTCTTATTCTTGCGGACAAGCATGGCCGCCAGAAAAAGAATTAATATCAGCTTAAACAGCTCAGCAGGCTGCAGACTAAGACCCCCAGGCAGGGTCAACCAGCCTTGCGCATTATTTTTGGTCTCGCCTAAAAAGCTGACGAGCACCAGCATCCCTATCCCGAACAAATAAATATATATCGCATATTTCACTAAAATTCTGTAATCCAAAAAGGTCATTCCAATAAAAGCTACAAAACCAATAGCATAATACATCATCATACGAATATGATGTCCGTCCAGCTTCTCTCTTCCATGAGTAACACTATATATGGCGAAGATGCTGACCACCATGAGTAATAACAGAACGACTACAATAGCACCATCAATCTTTTTAATCTTCTGAAGCACGCTCTGCCTCCCTACTCTATATCTGGGCTTTCTTTATGATCCCCTAAGAAATCCTGCTAAATTCTATTGTAAAGGAAGTCGGATTGAAAATACAATTTCTCTACCCCGGACAAAATGAACCCTCTGCATAGCAGGCAATATTATCTCGTTATGCCTAGCACATGACGCGGGATTCCAGCCAGATCATTAATGGTGATAATCTCCGTCCAATGGCCCGCTGCCGCAAGGAGTGCAGCGACTTGCTCAGCTTGACCGAAGCCAAGCTCAAAGCCGATCAGGCGCGGCGGTGCCGGGAGCAGCGTCAGCTGCTCCATCATGCGGCGGTACGGGTCCAGCCCGTCCGCTCCGCCATCCAGCGCAGTGCGCGGCTCATGGTCGCGCACCTCACGCTGCAGCCCGGCGATATCCTCGCCGGGGATGTACGGCGGGTTGGAGACGAGAATATCCGTCTCCATCCCCGCGAACGGCTCGAGCAGATCGCCGAGCCGAAAGTCCACAGCTGTGCCATTGCGCAAAGCGTTGCGCTCGGCCACAGCCAGAGCCGCCGGCGAAATATCGCCGGCGCAGACCCGCCACGCCGGCGCTTCCGCCGCCAACGTGACGGAGATCGCACCGCTGCCGGCG
>NZ_JBBODA010000035.1:0-56733 GCF_038002705.1 Paenibacillus sp. FSL H7-0716 | reverse complement strand
GTCTACGGATCTACACCGTAATCTGCGCCAACTTCCCAGCTTTTACCCTTGCGGACTCAGGCGCCGTTATTCGCGGATTTTCGGCCATTTAGTGGTGATTTCGGACTCCAGAGACGCTATCTACCCAAAATGGTCTCATATTCAGTCAATTTCCACCCAATAGCTGCATTGGTGTCCGATAGCGCACAAATTAGAGTGATTTGTTACTTTTAGCGACTCCTGTGTCCTTTAGCACCCTAACTCCGAATACATCAATCACCCATCGTTCTCTTGCGTAAACTCGGCTAATCTGCGATAAATTCCAACGATCTCTTCCATCGGCATTCTAACTAATCCACTTGAAGAGGGTGCAACAAATTCACGGACACCATCTACCTTCGGAGGCACGTCCCCTTGAAATCCCCAGTTAGCTTTTGTTCTGCGACTAAACTCTGTATACACACCCTTACCTACAAAACAGGCGACTTGAGGCCGATATTTCTCCAGCTTGGAGCGAAGCAATTCCCGACCCTCCTGGTATTCTTCACGAGTAATATCGTCGATTCCCCGTGTGGGACGGGCAACAATATTTGTAAACCCATAGCCCAGCTTAAGCAAGTTCCCATCCTCAGACGCATCATACAACCGGGGAGTAAGTCCAGACTGATGTAATATTCTCCAAAAATTATTCCGCGGATTGGCGTAATGATGTCCTACCTCGCCAGAACGGATACTAGGATTGAACCCAATAAATACAATCTGTAATCCGTGATCTAAGTGATCTGGAATTTCATCCATGTTATTATGCCTCCTAACCAAACGTCGATCTAGTTCAACTTACAGGTGTATACACCTTAAGACAGGAAGGCGGTATATGACCTGCCAACCATACCTTATTACCCGCATTATAAAAGGTTACACCCATTTGACCCGCTCTAATCGTATCAACAGTTAACAATATCAATTTCCCTCTGCGACTTCCGGCTAAACTGGCAAAATGAGTCCCTTCAGACAAATGAACATACTGCCGTCCCATCGATTGAAGCCCCTCTTCCAAAATCACAGTAAGCACACCAGCATGAGTTCCGTGAAAAAGTACAGCAGGCGGAGTCCCCGGCTCATAAGTGATTTTTGTATGGCTATGCCCGTACCGGGCTTTGATCCGGTCATCAACGATTTCCAATCGTTGCTTGTCGCAACCTGCGACCACTTGCCGAATATCTCCCACAGTCACCTCTGACCATCTAGGAGTGCTTACAATAACAGACAGCAAATCATCTAACCTACAGGAACCATCCTCTGGATCCAAAATAAGACCATATTGCTCCGGGGTATGCCGAAGCAGCTTAGTCATAAACTTACTTAACGACACTTCCGCTGTATTGCTTAACATTATATTTACACCTCAATTTTTCCTATTTATATTATTCTACAGTAAAGGATCTCTTCGAAGTAGATTCCAGAGGCATTACAGCAATCACACATCCATGTATTACCTCTTACTATGCAAAAAAGACCATGGACTCTATCGTCCATGGTCGGGCTTCACCTAAATACAAAACTCCTTACCAGTTAATACAGCGATGTTATTTTACCGGAAATGAATATACTGGTTCAGAGGCTGACCTGAAAGTTCCATTTCATCCTTATCGTATCTCCAAAAGCATAATCCAACTATCCAGTTTATGTCAACAAGTAGTCTTTTATCTGTAATCTTTTACTTACCTTATTCTAAACTTATTCTTAACTTATTCTTAACTTATTTCAGCAATGCTTTCAATTCAGGCGTCATATCCGATTCTTTTAACATTACGAAATCGCTATACCCCTCTTTGTACATCAACTTCACAATGTAGTTACCATTCTCAACACCATAATGGAAATGATGGTCCAAAATATCTGTTAATAATGTCTTATCCTTCGTAACAGCCGTACGATTCTTTTCACGTGCAAGCACTACTCTTTGTTCAGGACTAGTAGGGTTCTTAGGTGTTTGCTCGTCCATATAATCATCTTTTATAATCTCTGCCGATTGGATATCTTCAGCTGTTATTCGTATTTTATCGGCATAACCTTTTTCATTCATCCATTTCTCTAACTCATGAAAAGATGACTTCCACGGATAATAATAACCATAACTTGAAGAAACTTGATTGCTGTCCTCTTTTACCTTTACCTCTGTTTCGATATTAGCCACATCAGGTTTTCCGTCCTTATCTATCTGTACTTCGTAGGACATATTCAAAATTTCGCGTTTGATAATCTCCTTTAGCTCTAAAATTTCCCCGGGATCAGAGATGGCAACTCTTTTATTCCTATTAGTAATCCACATGAGATCCATTTCTCTGTCTAAGAAAGCTAAATTATACTTTTCATACTTGTAAGCTTCAGTATCCTTAACCGCCTTGAGCTCTGATTCAAACCCCTTATTAGGGATCCAGTATTCCCTCACCAACTTGTGACCATTCTCCAATTGATAAGCCAGAGTAAAATATTCATAAACATATTGCTGTGAGGTATGTTCTGGACGTACTGCAACTACCGTTTGATGAAGTTTACGGACAGTTTCTATATAATCTTTATCATCGGAAAAAGGGTTCTGCCCCATGTAGGGTGTAGTGTGCAAACCATCCGTTGGGGTATACAACCGGTAGTTAGCTCCCATATATACACCGCTAATCTTATCACCGGAAGGCACTCTTGCTTCATACCCCGTAACACTTGATACCGGGATATACAGAAGTAACCCTATCATTACCGCATAAACTGCAAACTCAGCTACCATTTTACGCGTCATAATCTGCCATGTTTTCCGAACAATCATTTCTGCGGCAACATAACCAATAATGGCTCCGATGGCATATCCACTAATCACCCAGCCCATTTGATGCTTCATTTGCGCAAAATAATTACCAGCAATAAGCATGGCACATAACATAACCCCTGCTTTAAACAGTGGATTAAAATATCCAAAAGCAATAGCCTGACCCGCTTTTTCCGTATTACGTTTACGGTATAACAGATAGCACAACCCAATAAATAGAAGTGCCAATACCCCATAAATCCATAACTCTGTATTGGTGAAGGGTTTGACGGTAAAATAATACACGATATGAACAAACGGAGACCACATCTGCAAACTAGAATCACGGAAGTTTACATTTGTATTTGCATTTGCATAACCATAAAGATACATGGCGAAATGGCTATTGATTAATGAGATCAGTACAACAGGAAGAATAAGCAAAATATAAATGATAATTCCCTGAAGAATAGATTGGCCCGTACATATTCCCACAAAAACACTAAAACAGAAGAGGAACAAAGTCAGAATACTAACTGTTATACACCATTGCCAAATATCTGCGCCTTGAAAAATATAAAAATTCCCACTCCATGGCTTAACAACGGCAACCACCCCAGCAGTTAACCAAACAGGCAGCAACAGTAAGGTAAGTCCACTCGTCAGATGAGCTGTAAATAAATGCTCTCTGCGTAAAGGCAGGCTATGCCAAAGATCTGCGGGTGATTTTGCCTGAAGGTATCGGAATAAGAATAGTCCTGCGGCAACTGGGATTGTAATGATAAACAAGGCTTGCACACTACCAGCTATGCGAAATAAATGATCAATTCCCTGCGGTTTTGCATCCGGATTGTTGCTCATGAAGAGCTGTAATGGAAGAGCGAATAATAAGCCGAGTGCATATATAATCCCTATCCAGCCATGCTGGCGGAAGTTCTGGCGAAAAACACTGCTATTAAAGTAGTAATGGCTGCGCGTCATATCCGACATCCCCCATTTCATAAATAAAGATCTCTTCTAACGTTAATGGAAGCAAATCGAATACGTATGGCTCGTACACCTGAAAAGCCGCTTTGATCCGTTCACGATCCCCTTTTACAATATATAGGTTCACACTTCCCCGGCGCTCTTGATGCAAAACTTGTAATTTGGCAGCTAACGGAATCTCATGCCGTTCATCCCGAAACGCCACTTGAATCTTATGTGTATCCGCCTTAAGATCATCCAGATCTTTCTCAATCAACATCTTCCCACCATGCATAATCCCGACATGATCGCATAGATCTTCAATCTCACGAAGGTTATGGGAAGAAATGATTACCGTCAACTCGCGTTCAGCAACCTCCTGAAATAGCAGGTTTTTGATTTGACGCCGCATCACCGGATCTAATCCGTCAATCGGTTCATCCATAATCAACACATCCGGCATACAGCTTAAACATAACCAGAATGACGCTTGCCGCTGCATCCCTTTGGAGAAACGACTGAGCTTGCGCTTTTTATCGAGCTGAAATACGGTTCCCAAATCTTCAAAACGCTTCTGATTCCAGCTCGGATAAATCGAGCGATAGAAAGCCGCCATTTGCAGCATGGTGGATTGTGGGAAAAAGTAAGGAGCATCCGGCATAAAAATAACCCGTTGCTTAGTCGTCGGGTGTTCGAATACTGCTTCACCATCCACCCGCACGGTCCCCTTATCTGGAGAGTAGATGCCCGCCAATGTTTTGAGCAGCGTAGTTTTGCCCGCGCCATTAGAGCCGAGCAGCCCATAAATTGTTCCTTTATGTACCGTTAAAGAGATATCGTCGACTGCCTTCTCGCCTTGAAATAACTTGCTGACTCCTCGAATCTCAATCATCACTCTTCCCTCCTTCTCTTTGCTTCTCCACTTGTTGGTACAAAGAACTAATCTCAGCTGCGGTGAACCCAAGGTATACCGCCTCCGCCATCAGCCTCAGCAACTCATTCCGGACTTCCGCTTTTTTGATCGCATTTTGTTCTTTTTTCATCGGGGCTACAAAACTTCCTTTCCCCTGTAATGAATAGATATATCCCTCACGTTCCAATTCACGGTAAGCCTTCTGAATCGTATTGGGATTCACGGTTAGCTGCTGGGATAACGTCCTTACAGAAGGTAGCTGTTCATCCGTCTGCAAAATACCATGCAGAATCATCTCCTTGACCTTATCGGTCAGCTGCTCATAAATCGGCTTCCGACTACGAACATCCAGTTCGAACATAACCTTCCTCCTTCCACTATCTTGCATTAAATCCATTATGATGTGTACTAACTGTACTACTATTATTAATACAGTTCGTTTTATATGTCAACAAAAAAATCCCCAAGATTTTCCTTCGGGGATTTATCTATTCCTTGCTATTAATCAAAATTACGTCCGATCGCGCCGAGCCAATCTCACCCCCGTGGCTTTCGGACCCAGATGACGCTATTCGCACATTTTCCGCCTATTGAGCGAAGTTTCGGACTCCACTGCAGCTATTGCCTAGAAAGGTGCTCATTTGGGGCATTTTTCACACCAATAGTGGCTTTGAGGTCCGTCACTACTCCAAATGACGCTGATTCCTGCTTTTAAGGTCATCTGAGTCCGATCGCACCGAGCCACGTTTGTCTCCCGGGGCATTCGGACTCAAATGACGCTAATTCCCGCTTATAAGGTCACCTGAGTCCGATCGCACCGAGCCACCTTTGTCTCCCGGGGATTTCGGACCCAGATGATGCTATTCGCACATTTTCCGCCTTTTGAGCGAAGTTTCGGACTCCAGTGCAACTATCGCCTAGAAAGGTGCTCATTTTGTGCGTTTTTCACACCAATAGCGACTTTGAGGTCCGTTACAACTCCAAATGATGCTGATTCCTGCTTTTAAGGTCATCTGAGTCCGATCGCACCGAGCCACGTTTGTCTCACGGGGCATTCGGACTCAAATGACGCTGATTCCCGCTTTTAAGGTCACCTGAGTCCGACAGCGCCGAGTCGCCTTTGTCTCCCGGGGCATTCGGACCCAGATGACGCTATTCCCACATTTTCCGCCTTTTGAGCGAAGTTTCGGACTCCAGTGCAGCTATTGCCTAGAAAGGCGCTTATTTCCGAGCATCCGCTACACCGAACCTCCTAAAATAAACGCAAAAAAAGAGACGTCCCTAAGCCATTTTGGCTTTGGAGACGTCCCTTTGAGTATTAGTGACTGTAATTAAGCATACCAGCCCCATACGAAGATGAAGAGCGTACCGAATATCGTAACTAAACCAACGAATAAGGCATAGGCGATATTGATGTAAAGTTCTTTCTTGGTATCTGCTGATTCACCAATATGCATGAACAGGAAGAGCTGCAAGGAAGCCTGAATGAGGGCTGTAACAAGCAGGATCGCCATGTTCGCAGTGTTGGATAGATCAAGGTAGATTACAGCAAGTGCAGCCACAGAAAGGACAAGAGAGGCTAAGAAACCCATCACATGGCGAATTGGAAACAATTGCTTCATCATGCTACATCAGTCCTTTCAGATAGACGAAGCTGAAAATAAAGATCCAGACAACGTCCAAGAAATGCCAGTACAGCGAGAAGATAAAGGATTTATTGGCCGTAGCCGGATTAATACCTTGACGCTTCAACTGGATTAGAATAGCCGCACCCCACAGGAACCCGAACGATACGTGAGCTCCGTGTGTTCCCAGCAGTACAAAGAGACTGGATAGGAAACCACTGGTTTGAAGTGTAGCCCCTTCGTGAACATAAGTGACAAACTCCGTGATTTCAATACCAAGGAAGCCGAGACCCATTAGAAGGGTTAGTCCGAAAAAGACCATCATGGCTTTTTGGTAACCATGCCGCATGGCATGAACTGCAAGACCAATCGTGAACGAACTTGTCAGCAGCAGCAATGTTTCGATCATCACTGGACCAATTTCGAAAAGATCCGGCCCGCTAGGGCCGCTGGCAAAACGGTCTACCATTACAAAGTAAACAGTGAACAATGTAGCGAACAGCGCAATCTCCGCTCCCAGAAAAACCCAGAAGCCAAAGATTTTATTACTATTCTCTTCTGTTGAGTATTCAAGCGGCTTAGACGCATCTATTTTCATACTGTCTCACCCCGCAATTTCTTTTCAGTAGCAATAACTTCTTCTGCTGGGATGTAGAATCCGTGATCCCGATCAAAGGACATAGCAGCTAGAACAATGAGGATACCTACTCCAGAGAGGATCGCTGGAATCCAAAGACTGAAGACCAGAGAGAACCCTGCGATGAAGAAGATAACACCCAGAATAAATGGTTTTCCTGTGTTGCTAGGCATATGAATCTTAGTAATCTTATCTTCAAAAAGCGGCACTTTATCTTGCTTAGCAGACCAGTAAGCATCGCGTGTTTTTACATTTGGAACCACTGCGAAGTTATAAGCTGGAATCGGGCTTTTCGTTGCCCATTCCAAAGTACGTGCATCCCACGGATCTCCATCAGTATCTCTTGGTTCGTAACGAGTACTCCAGTAAATGTTATAAACCAGGATTACAAATCCAATAGCGAGACCAATCGCACCTACGAATGAGACCATACTCAGCGGGCCAAATCCGGTATCCGCAGAATAGGTGTATTGTCGGCGGGTCATGCCCTTAAGTCCGAGAATAAACAGCGGGAAGAACGATACGTTAAAGGAAATGATAATCCACCAGAAGGCATGCTTGCCAAGACGTTCATTCAGACGGAAACCGAATACTTTAGGGAACCAGTAATGGAACCCTGCGATAACGGCGAAGACCGCACCCGGAATAAGAACGTAGTGGAAATGGGCAACCAGGAACATCGTATTATGGTACTGGTAATCGGCACTGGCCATAGCCAGCATGACACCTGTTACCCCACCAATCGTAAAGATCGGAATAAAGGCCAGGGTGTATAGCATAGGTGTCGTAAAGGTTATTCGCCCTTTTCGTAAGGTGAATAGCCAGTTAAATATTTTCACACCTGTTGGTACGGCAATGGCCATGGTTGTAATCGAGAAGAAGCTGTTAACCATAGCGCCTTGACCCATTGTATAGAAATGGTGAGCCCATACTAGGAAGGACAAGAGGGAAATGATCAACATACTGAATACCATGGATGTATATCCATACAGGTTCTTTTTAGAGAAGGTGGCGATAATTTCACTATAAATACCGAATGCCGGTAAGACAACGATATATACTTCAGGGTGACCCCATACCCAGAACAGGTTGGCCCATAACATATCCATACCGCCATTGGCCATCGTAAAGAATTGAGAGCCGAACAACCGGTCGAACATCATCAACGCAAGTGCTACCGTAAGCACAGGGAAGGCAAATACGATAATTACGTTGGTGATCAATACGGACCAAGTAAACATCGGCATTTTCATCAACTTCATGCCTGGTGCACGCATTTTCAGAATCGTTACAATAAAGTTAACGCCTGTGATAAGCGTACCAATACCTGAAATTTGTAGTGCGAGCGAGTAATAGTTATTACCCACCGTTGGACTGAACTCTAGACTTGCTAGCGGGAAATATGCGGACCAACCAGCATCTGGCGATCCCCCGATAACGAACGAAATGTTAAGCAGCATAGCTCCAAAGAAGAAGAGCCAGAAGCTGACAGCGTTCAGACGCGGGAAGGCAACGTCTCTAGCGCCGATTTGCAGCGGAACGATAACATTCATCAGACCGATAATAAACGGCATGGCCATAAAAAGGATCATAATCAAGCCGTGTGTTGTAAATACCTCGTTGTAATGCTGTGCGTCAAGAAATTTCATGTCCGGGGCTGCTGTTTGCAGCTTCATCATAATAGCATCAACGCCGCCGCGGAAAAGCATAAGCAATGCAGCGAGGATATACATAATCCCAATACGTTTGTGGTCAACAGTAGTCAACCATTCGCGCCATAAATATCCCCATTTTTTAAAATAGGTCAGGCCGACGATAATCCCGATTGTAGCCAGAACAATACTTGCCATAGCTCCGTATATCAGGGGTTCGCCGTGGACCTTAAATTTATCCCAATCCATTAGGAATCGCTCCTTTCAAGTTGTTCAATTAACATTGACTAGTGTCCGTCATGTGTTGTGCTCTCTTCTAATGGAGAACTAGGTGTCGGCTCATCCAGTTCTGGATTAGGCTCGGTGTTGAATTCCGTCTCGCTGGATGGTGCTGGAGTCGGGTGAATTTCTTTATTATCCTGATGCTCCATACTTCCGTTATCCGTATCCATTTCAGTGCCGCCATTACTCATATGGTCACCATGGCTTCCCGGAGGCGGGCTAAAGGATAAGTGAGTATTCGTATACGTTTTACGTCCGACATGTTCCATTTCCAAAAGACCTTTAAATTCATCTTCCGTCAGTGGACCCGCCGTTTCTTTAACGTCTTTCACCCATTCCTGATAGTCCTTATCTGTCATCGCAAGTGTTTCAAACTCCATGTGGGCGAAGCCCTTACCATTAAAGTTCGCATTTCTTCCGACATAAGAACCTACAGTATCAGCTGAAAGATGCAGGGTTGTGATCATGTCGCTCATCGCGTATTTTTGTCCTCCCAATTGTGGGATCCAAAGACTTGAGATCGTACCGAAAGAATACAATCTGAACTCTACAGCGCGGTGAACTGGAATGTTAACGTAGTTTACTGTTTCGATACCTTCTTCTGGATAGCTGAAATGCCATTTCCAGTTAGAGGAGGAAGCATAGATTACAAGCGGTTTCTGATCTTTATAATCCGCTGCAACATTTTCTACATCTACTGTTGTTTTGACGGTGACTACGGAGAGGAATGCCACGATAATAATCGGAATGGTAATCCAGATAGCCTCCAGCCATTTGTTTCCTTCCTCGTGAGGAGGAATATAATCTTCGTTGCTTTTTTTGGCACGGTATTTCAGAAGCACGAAGACATATAAGATGTAGACAACTGCCAGAACACCGAGCATCATAACAATGGAGAGAATGATCGTGTCAGATAAAGTTCTTGCAGCCGGCCCCTTCGGATTCAGAACAGCGATTGAACTGCATCCTGGCAAGAGTAAAATTAGGCTGAGAAATAAAGCGTATAACGGTCCCTTTTTGTTCATGCTTAAGCTCCTTCCTTCAATACTTCTTTTATTAACCCTCAACATTAACCTTTATATATAGTAAGAATTTATGGGGAAGAAAGCAAAAGACTTATTTTTCCATTTAGCCTAAAAAAGACCTTAATAATGGCGAACAAGTTAAATATGTGTGATCAATTTGTTACAAGTTTCTAATAGTATGATAAAGATCACTGTAACGGCGCTGTTTATGGGTTGAAAAATTCCGTTCAAACTTTGTTCAATAGTTTACTAAAGTTGCTAATTTGGACACATCTATTTTGCGCAAAACGGGGTTATTTTAACCATTTTTGTTGATGTGTCAGTATTTAGCCGGAGTTACGTGCTTTTTATGATTGTGGTTGAAATCACAGTTAACTTCTAAAAGGTAACAAATTATTCTGCTGGGGGTTACAATCTCTCAAATTTCATTCTATCAATGTATGATAAGGTAATAGACAAATATACATAGATAGGAGATTTTTGACGATGTCTTTAAAGAAAGTATGGCTATTATTAATCGTATTATTCATAGGTTCCGGATCAATACGAGCGATAGATTCAGTGAATGCAGCAGGTGCAGGCTCCCTTAGGTTAGGTGTGAACGATAAGTTAACAACTATTGAAGCCGTTTCGGTAAAAGATACCTATTACGTTCCTCTACGTGATCTGTCACAGGAACTTAAGTTAACGCTAACTGGAGTGAGTGATGGGATAAAAGTTACAGGTCAGAACAGATCAATCAAACTGCTGAATGATCATGCAACAGCTACTCTAAGCGATGGAAAGACCATATCCATGAGTACATTTTTGAAAAACGGAAAAACAATGGTTCCACTGAAATTGACCTCTTATCTTGGTTTTGGAATTTCCTTTAAAGCAGATCAATATTTATTGCGTGTAAAAGATGGCTCGGCCACATTAGATGATGCATCATTTGTAAGTAAGTTTAAAAAGGAATTGAAGCCAACCGCAACTCCTGGAACTTCTACGCCAACTGTTGGGAAGCAAGGTAAGAGCGTATACCTCACCTTTGATGATGGGCCAACGGCTACAACTTCTACATTGCTTGATATTTTGGCAAAATATGATGCGAAGGCAACTTTTTTCATGATTGGACCGAATATGAACCAGCATACTGCGCAAGTGAAACGGATTGCGAATGAAGGGCATGGTCTCGCATTGCATGGAATGACGCACCGGAAAGAGAAGTTTTATGCTTCACCTGCGGCTGCGCTGGGAGAGATGGATAACGATAACGCCATTTTGAAAAAGATTACAGGTCAAAGCACTACACTGATTCGTCCTCCTTATGGAAGTAAGCCTTATTTCACAAAGGCCTTTAGAGATAAAGTGCTGGCTCAAGGTTATCATCTATGGGATTGGAACGTGGACTCAGAGGATTGGAAATACAAGGATGCTAGTACGACGATCTATAATTCGGTAATGAATCAGGTTCATAAGCTGCAGAAATCACAGACCAATCCAGTGATTCTGATGCATGATCAAAAGGCTACACTTAAAGTACTTCCGCGTATCTTAGAGTCATTGAAAAAAGAAGGCTATACATTCCACGTCATTAGCTCAGATCTGAAACCTCTGAATTTTTGGAAGGATACACGCTGAGTTTTTCAAAAAAATCAAGAGGGAATCCCAACAGCTGTGAACTAGCTGCTGGGATTCCCTCTTTTTTCAGGTCTTGATCTAAACACTAATTTTTGTTTAATCCAACCACATTCATGCTCCCGAATTTTTCTATCGGACCCACATGACCTTAATTGCTGGATTTAGCTATATTTCGGATGCTATCGGACCTCATAGCCGCTATTGATGCAAAAACCACCCGTTATCAGCGTTTTCCACACCAATAGCTGCACTGGAGTCCGAAACTTTGCTACAAAGGCGATAAATGGGCAAATAGGGACGGCTGTGTCCTAAACTCCACTCCCAAGCCACTAAATGAGCGAATGGCGTCTGCTGTGTCCGCCAAACCAGTGGGGATGAGTATGAGCACACGCTATCGGACCCACATGACCTTAATTGCTGGATTTAGCTATATTTCGGATGCTATCAGACCTCATAGCCGCTATTGGCGCAAAAAACACCAGTTATAAGCGTTTTCCACACCAATAGCTGCACTGGGGTCCGAAACTTCGCTCCAATGGAGATAAATATAGAAATAGCGGCGGCTGTGTCCTAAACTCCACTCTCAAGCCACTAAATGAGCGAATGGCATCTGCTGTGTCCGCCAAACCAGTGGGGATGAGTAAGAGCCCATGCTATCGGACCCAGATGACCTTAATTGCTGGATTTGCCTCTGTTTCGGGTGTTATCGGACCACATAGCCGCTATTGGTACAAAAAACACCAGTTATCAGTGTTTTCCACACCAATAGCTGCACTGGAGTCCGAAACTTCGCTCCAATGGCGATAGATATGTAAATAGCGGCGGCTGAGTCCGATAGCCTTTGGGGATGATCATGAGCCCATGCATCGGATTCAGATGACATTAAACTGGGGAATATCAAGTAGATAGTGTGTTTAAAAAACTAGAGAACAGCCGGGGACAATAGGGTTACGGGGTACGGGGTACGGGGTACGGGGTACGGGGTACGGGTTACGGGTTACAGGTTACGAGGTATGAGCATACCGATCATCTCCAAGGTTTTTATTGTTTCCTTCCCTTCGTCTTGCCACTGTTGTCGCTGGAGCCCACATAGCATATGTTTGCCCGCAACCTACTGAGTCCAGTTTACGTCTATCCGCTCCTGACCTACTGAGTCCAGCTTACGTCTATCCGCTCCTGACCTACTGAGTCCAGCTTACATCTATCCGCTCCTGAGCTGCTGAGTCCGCTTACATCTATCCCCCTTGACCAACTGGGATCAACTGGCTCGCACTTGCTCCCAATCTGCTAAAACCACAAACAGCAGAGCAGCGATCTCCGTTACTGGAGAACCGCTGCTCTGCTGGTTTTAACAATATTATGAAGCCTATAGTTTGAAGCTGGACAATGTCTTTTGCAGATCTTCTGCGAGCACCGCTAAATACTGAGCTGAAGCCGACATTTCCTCCATTGCGGATAGTTGCTCCTGACTCGCTGCACTTGTGTCCTGAACACCTTCTGCGCCTTTACTAGATATAACGTTGACCTGTTCCATAGCTGCTGCCACACCTTGTGATTCCATGGCTACATGAGCAACCGCTTCTCTAATTTCGGCTGTCTGTAAGGTAGCTTCTTTAATGGAAGTCTGAATCTCATGAAACGCTTGAGATACCAGATGACTTTGAACTACGCCATTGGTGACTAGCTCAGTACCCAAAGCCATGGATTCTACTGCGCTTTCGGTTTGCTTTTGGATATGTGTAATAATATCTGTAACCCGCAAAGAACTATTTCTAGTTGCTTCCGCCAGATTACGAATTTCTCCAGCAACTACAGCAAATCCCCGTCCATGCTCACCGGCCCGTGCTGCTTCTATAGAAGCGTTGAGCGCAAGCAGATTCGTCTGTGTAGCAATACCGTTAATCGTTGTAATAATTGTATTAATCTCTTGTGACAATGTCCCCAGATTAGAAACAATCTCCTGACTCTGAGTTACACTGAGGTCAATTTCCTTCATCTGCACAATGATTTGGTCTACAGCCTCTACTCCACGATCCGATGAACCGGAAACTACGCCCATTAGATCCGACATTTCATAGCTGCTGCCCTCTACGGCTGCAATATCATTGGTCATTGCTTTTATGGAACGTGTTGTATTGTTAATGCTCTCTGTCTGTTCATCAAAACCCGCGGCAATCTCTCCAGAAGATACAGCGATCATTTGTGAAGCCAATGAGGTCTGCTCAGCACTAGCGCTCATCTCTTCCGATGAAGCTGACAGCAGTTCTGCACTCTCTGCAATCCCTTGCATCATCTTCCGCAAGCCCTGCAGCATATTGTTAAATGAACTGTTAATTTGGCCGATCTCATCCTTGGCGGTGTACGTTGCTACCACGGTCAAATCTCCATCTTCTGCCCGCTTCATTAGTCCTTGCAGTTCTTTAAGGGGTTTTGTTATCAGTCGAATAATTGCAATACTAATTACGAAACAAATCACCCAGGCGAACGTAATCATTATGGTATTGTTTACCCGCATGCTTTTAGCGGTTGCCATGGAATCTGAATTGTGTTCATCAGCATCTTTAAGCAAAGAATCACTAATTCCTTTAAGTAGGTTGATCATTTTTTCACGGGATTCGTTAAATTCGCCTGAAAATACTTTATAGGCCTCTTGATTATGATTACTATCAGCAATCTTTATAATGTTATCCCGCTGTGCACGATAATCTGGCAAAAAGGACTCATACTCTTTGATTTTACTTACAATAGCAGGATCATTATACTGAATCGCTTTCACCTTGTTCATAAGTTCATTATTATCCTGAACCTTCACTTGAATACTCTCAGAAAGTTCTTTGTTTTTGCTGGCATTTACGCTAATCAAACGCTCCAAAAGATAGGATTCAATAGCCCGATTATTCGTACGCATCTGCCCTACGTAAGAAACAGGCAATAAATTTTCATTATATGTCTCATTTGTTTTTTCGGCCATTCGGGTCATCGTGATGATGCCTATGCCACCTACAACATTCACCATGATTACAGCAAATACCAAAAGCAACCCTATTTTGTATTTCACTTTCAAATTTTTCATCTACACTCCGCCTTCACATTATCTTATGATCTATCTATTTTTATCGGTCGGAAGGGCTAAGAGTTTGATGATTTTTTAAATATTGTGTCGAATAAAAGTATATATTGTCATAAAACGACTTTTCCAAAAAAATAAAAGGGCGGGCACCCGATCCGCTATTACTCCGAATCCCTGTGCCCGCCTAATTAATCATTCCTCTTCCTTATTCTCCAGAGGTATAGTACCAGTACAAAGTATCACCGTTCTGCAAAATATAACTGTCTGCACTGATGCTTGGATCAGCATCCCGGTTCGTTTTATACTTCCATCCGCTGCTTGGGCCTCCATCAAATTCAGCCAACCCGTCAATAGATTTCACGTAGATGCTTCCAGCGTTGCCGGATGATACTACCTTAGTGCCTAATTGACTGACTAATAAGCTATAAGCCGTTTCGCCCTCTTTTAGAGCTACTGTTGTACTGGCTAGGATGGTTCCTTTCCGGCTATCTCCAATCACTGAAAGGGTAGCGGTAGCTTTAACTGGAGCAATAACAGAGGATCCGACAGTCAGAGACTGAGTATAACGCGCTACGCTCGGTACGCTGTCTTTAGCATAACCGGTAACAGTTATTGTATAGCTATTTGCTGGGAGACCGCCATCAACAACAGCCACACCTTGTTCATTCGTGATTACCTTCTTATCACCAATCGAAACCTGCACACCTGCAGCCGGTGAGGTAACCGGATCAGAAGTGAAGCTTTCCTGATTCCACACCCACTTTTTCTGTGAAACCTTTACAGTAAAAGCTTCATTAGCTTTTGGCTGTGATGGGGAAAGCACCACAGAATCTACAACCTGTGTATTTTCTCCTGCATAATAGACAAGCACACGATCGGATTCCTGTAGTTCGAACGCATCCATACCCACACTTGGATATATCCACTCCCCGCCGCGTGATACCACGAAGCTCCACCATCCGTCGTAAGTACCTTGCGAAACTCCATGGATACCTGATACAAAGTTGCCATAAGACGATTTGGTGATATCTACTTTAAAATCATCGGTAGACCCTAGTTGTTGCAACGCTTCAAGGGCATTGGAGGCTTTCAAAGTCCCCTCACTAATCAACCCTTCCGGGCCTTCAACGGTTAGCGAAGCTGTTACATTCTTAGAAATCACTTTTAGAGCTTTTGTATATTTAGCAATCGTTGGGGCTTTGCCTTCACGGTAGCCAGTTACAGTCAGTGTATAGTCACTTGCGGGCACATTTCCTGAGAATACGGCCTCACCTTTAGCATTCGTCGTTACCGTCTGAGCTCCAATTTCGACCTGAACACCCGCAGCTTTTGCAGTTACAGGAGAGGAAGTGTTTGTAGCAGCGTCCCATTTCCACGTCTTACTAGTTACAGTGACGGTAAAAGAATCGCCCTCTTTAAGATTTGCCTTGGAAAGCGTAACGGAATCCACAAGCTTAGTGTCATCTCCGGCATAATAAACCAGTACCTGATCTGAATCTTTAAGTACAAAATCACTCATGCCTACATCGGGATTCATCCATTTTCCGTCACGTGATACAACATACATCCATCCGTCATAACCACCAAAGCTTCCAGCAGCAATACTTCCGATGCCAGTCACATAACTGCCCGAAGGATTCGTGATCGGCAAGTTCGTTTGAAGCGCCAGCTTCTCTAACGCTCCAAGTGCGTTGCCAGCATAGGCGTACCCTTGTGCCAACGTGGCCCGTGGTCCCTCAATCGTTACAGGGGCGTAGATTAGTGAGCTCTGAATGGAGGATTTGGAAAAATCGTATAGCTTACTGTTGCTTCCTTTATACAGCAAATTATACGCAACCAGCGCCTGAAGTCCTTGCTCTGTCGCCAGAACATTACTGCTTCCACCACGGCTATGGGTGAAGCTACCATCAGCTAGACGATAGCTAAGCAGGTTCTCCATTAGATCCACTTTGTTTTTGGTGTATTCTAATCCACTAGGATCAACTCCAAAGGATGTGAGTCCAAGGATTGCTTGTGCGCTACTTTCAGCACTGTCACCGTAACCCCCATGGCTATCTTGAGCTGCAGATAACCAAGCTACGGCTTGTAGCCCTGCTAAGTAGGCTTCGGGATTATTTTTATGTGCCGCCAGAGCCGTCAAGGTTATCGCTGTCATATCAGGCTCACTTGCGCCTGAGGTTAATGCAAAGCCCCCATCCGGATTCTGTTTGGAGAGAATCTCCGTAAGGAGCTTATCCGCCGTCCATTTCGCGTCACTCGGGATATTATATTTACCAGAATCCAGCGCAAGTAAAGCATATACCGGATTATTTAGCGTCTGTTCACTGAGCTTGCTGTTATTATAAATTTTCTCAATCAGATTATAGCCAGGAGTCGTTCCGTTACCAGCAAAGCTAGTAGGATCTGCACCAATCGCTCTCACTGCGAGCACGATTCGAGCATAATCGGTTACATTGGCGAAATTTCCAGCTGCATCCTTTACTTTTTTCTCAAGCTCTGAATGGTAACTGGTTGGCAGCTTATATCCTGCTTGCGCTAATCCAATAGCTTGCCAATCCGATTGCACGCCACCTTTCAAGAGATATTCTGCAGCCGCATAAGTCGCATCCGCAACATTAATCCGCTCCGCAGCAGTTGCTTCCAGACCGGAGCCAGCGCTCGCTTCTGCAAATAT
This sequence comes from Paenibacillus sp. FSL H7-0716, assembly GCF_038002705.1. Classification (NCBI taxonomy): domain Bacteria; kingdom Bacillati; phylum Bacillota; class Bacilli; order Caryophanales; family Paenibacillaceae; genus Paenibacillus; species Paenibacillus sp. FSL H7-0716. The sequence goes on along the minus strand of NZ_JBBODA010000035.1, from coordinate 39,484 downwards.
TTGTCCTGCCGGAGCAAGAGATGTTCCTAGAATTGAAATGACCATGAATAAGGCCAGCCCAAGTGCTACAAACTTGGAAGACATGATTTTCTTCATTGTTTAACCTCTTTCTGTATAAGAATGGGTACTACTGGGAATAAGACGCATAACATAAAGACCGCCCCTTTAGAGGGCGGTCAGGGAAGATTACAAATCGAGGCTGAGGCGCTTGCTTCCTGCCAACAGTCCATCTGTATATGTTCCACATTCTTACCCCACGAAGAATAGAAACGCTCACGAAAAAGGCAGGTCTCCTGGCTGATGCTTCATCGCTGTTCTTCACCTTCCCACCCTACCTTCGGGGCAGTGGCTTATAGAAGAAAAACTCCGCACATACAGTGGCGGGACCGCGCCGGACTCTTGCACCGGACTTCCCTTTTAAGCAGACGACTAGATTGATAGAGTCTGCACCTTTTCCAGTATGTAGTATCTTATTTTGACATCCATAATCATATCTATTAATACATAGCATGTCTATAGAAAAGCTTAGTAAGGGCAGCAAAAAAATGAACAGCAATACGCCACCTGCCGGTAGGTATTGCTGTTCAGAAAGCTTGTTATTCGACTGTTCCTTCCGGACTTGCAGTTGGGGAAGGTTCAGCACTTGAATCAGAAGCTGGTGGAATATTAGGATCGGGATCTACGATCAATGTAAATCTTCCGGCTTTGATCATACTTTTCTCTAAAATTGTCGCTCCAGGCTCCAATGTAACCTCAACCTGATAGGAAGGTTGTTCCCCTTCAGTCACAGCTGTTGCGGAAGGCAACCCAGTGCTGTCCTCAGCATCAGAGGAAGGCGTAGGAGACGGAGATACATCAGCTACAGCATTAGTAGCATCTGCACCTTCTGCTGTTCCTCCAGTAGTGCCAGCGGCATCTGACTCGTCAGCGGCGTTTCTCTCATCCGTCCCATCCGTTGACGGCACTGGACAAGTCCCATTCGTAGCAGCGACCTTAAAGCTTTTATCTATCTCTGTAGACGAAGACATTAAACTAATCTCAGTCGGTTGAAACTGCACACAGTCATCTGCACTTGCGAAGGTGAACACCAATATGCTGCTCCCCTTATCTCCTTCGCCGCTCTGATCCTTCAAGTATACTGAAGCCGGAGGCAGCACATTGCCTGCACTCTGAACAGGGGTCGGCTCAGGGCTTGTTCCCGGCAGAGCCGTCTTCGTATCATCCGGACGCAGCATACTGAATACGATAATTGCAATAATCACCAGAATACCCGTAATGGAGCCGGAGATTAAGAGTCGAAATCGGCTGCGGCTGATCCAGCGCGCCAGCGGGGAAGCCAGTTGGGAGCGGGCTTCATTGTACACATTTTGCAGAGCAGGCCGAGCTGCCGCGACATAGTTCTTTCGGAATTCCCGATTCTTGAACGCTTCACGATCACTGCTCAGGAAATACTTCAGAATCGCCTTACGGTAACCCGGTTGCAGCTTTTTATTCGAAACCGTAAATAAAGGATTGCCTTGCGACCAAGCAAAAAACCGATAGATGATTTCTTTGTCGGAACCGGCTTTACGCTTTAACAGCTCCAGAAGCGCATCGTAATCCAGCGGACCCCCTTCACGCTGAGTTGTATAGTAAAAGGCTAGCGGAAGCCGTTCAAAGGGTTCCAGAACACGCGCCTCTTTTAGCAAACGACGACCCAGTAGCTGCACATCATCTAGTTCCTGCGGAGACAATCCTGTAAAAATCTCTTCATTTGGCTTCTCTTCACCAAACCAGCGGTAAGCGGCACGCAGCGCATTCTCTTTCTGCTTGCTAATCCTATCCAGTGGCGGCTGCCAATCGACAACATTACCATACCGTAAAAAAACTACCTCCAGAAGCTCCTCCTGCGTCATATCAGAAAGCGATAAGCGGTTCAGTAAGAATCTATCTGCTGAAGCAGCAAGATCCTGCATTAGGGAGAGTGCCTTAGGAGCAACTCCTGTTCCTTTGCGGCGATCTTTTTCTGCCTTATCTACAATTTCATGAATTTCCGCCACAGAAGCCACCGGATCATGCTCCAGCTGAAGCTTTTCTAGCAAATAATCCTTCACAGCATTTTGAGCAAAAGACTGCTCTAACGCCACTGGCAGGAACCGCCCCCAATGGAGCACAAAGCTCAGAATATCCGCAGATCTGGACGCCGCAGCTAGTCTTGATTCCATATAAGGCTCAAGTAGCTGCTTACGGAAATAAGTTTCAGACATCACGCGCTGGAAGTAAGCTGCACTTAACTCATCATTACTCTCAATGATCCCGTAAGCAGCACTCAAAATATCCTTGCGGCCCGCTTCCACACTATGAAGCATCCCATTGATGAAATAATCCACGATTCTGACCCTGTAATTGTGATCCTTAAGTACAAAATACTCTTTAAAGCATTCCATAATCGCCGGATCTGGCACATTTCTTTGCCGAATCAGATCAAATTCCCGGTCAAACCGTTCTAAGAAAATATCATTCAAGCGGATTCTAGAATGAATTGCACCGTCTGGCTTTAGGTATGAAAGCAAACCACTTAGCACCGCACTCTTGTTTTCCGTATATAAATGCTCGTTCCCTTGCTCAATCTCATAAAAGATAGCCAACTCATTATAGAAAGAAAGAGATAGCTTGTGCTCAGGACTCTCTCCACGCAGAATCTGATCGGCGAAGCTTACGAAGTCGTTAATATCTCCTGGATTCAGCAGTAACAGCTTCCATACCAAATCAGCATAAGGCTGGCGGGACTCGCCAAAATCGACATTCCCCATCCGTCCGGAAGCCAAATCAAAGGTATAATCCTTCTCAATACTGCGGTCACCGGGACGAAGTGAACCTTTTTCCACAAAGCTAAGATGTATATATTTACGGCTTTGCGGTTCATTCGCATACGTAATCACGCCTAATCTACGGCGGAATTCATACGGCAGCACGCTATACAGAATTTCTGTAAGCTCCACCGCCCGCGCGGACAACTCGGTGATAGGTACGTTTAGAGCCACGTAGATTTTTTTCTTACCTGCTACAGAGAGCATTACCGCTTGCAATAACGCCTTGAATATCCCTTCATCAATCCCTAGCAAGCGTAAGCCTGCGATTGGATCCGGGCTGCGGTCTGTGCGAACAACTGGAATAGAGGGCAGCTCCGGCAAGGTTCCACCAAGCTCTCCAGTATAACGCTCTGCAAAATCAGCATGCAGCCAGTCTCCATAGCTCTGCACAATTTCTTCGGAACGTGAAGCAGGTACTACATAGTTATGTGCAAAAAAAGCGCTTCGTTGGCCTGTGAAATCGGCCGCTTGATAACGACTAAGCCCAATAACTGTATCCCCGTTCTCAGCATGAAATAGGTGCAGCGCACCAGGATATGCAGCCTCATCCTTCTCCCCACGCGCGGTTAACTCCGCAGGAGCATCGTAGAGGCAGAAGGGATGAAGGATTTTTTTCACAAAATTATTGTCTAGACTATCTGATTTCGCTACCGTATCGAAGCCTTCTGTGGAACGAAACACTCCGCGACGTTCGCGGGTGTACATCTGTTGGGCGATTGTTGACCCTGAGAAAACATTCACGGGCCGTCGCTCCCCTCAATATACTTCAGCTTATGCAGCAGCCAAATAAAAGGCTCGTCTACACGAATCGGGCTTACTACACCCTCAATCTTTTGATTCACAGGGTTGCTGCCCAACGCAGATACTGCAAAATAACCCGTATTCGCGAAATAAACATCCATTGTATCTTTAAAGGGTCTGTCCACCTTACCAATAAATCTGCGAATTTCCCCGTCGATATTATGAAACTCGTCCATGTTTAATGTTTTGCGGTGAACATAGTTATTGAACACATTGCTGTTAGACTTGATGTAATCGCCATCTTCATCCTTGAGTGAATGCAGCATATCACTTTTGGCAAGCACAACCGCTGTTGGAATGTCTGTTTTGCTCTTTTCCTGATAGGCAATAAAATCACCGAACATCGTCAGCACCACATCGCGTGGCTCGTCATATTGTGAGACCCATTCTCCCGGGCGGTCACCGATGTTAATATGAATCTTTTCACGGATAGAACGGATTTGCAGCGGATCGACCATAAACAAAATACCCGCTGAGTTCTTGATATGCTGACCATGAAGTCCAAGATAATCCTGATCCACCATACCCTCACCTGCTACATCAAAGAATACAAGTGTCAGTGGCGGTTTATTTTCATCCTTAAAGACAAATTGAAAGATAAAAGGCTCCTGCATTTTTTCCTTCTGTGTAGAAGCCAGCAGATCCCCACGCTCAAAAAGCGGTTCCTCATACAATGTACGGAACTTACGGCTAATTTCTGCATTAAGCGGCATACAAGCGGCATCAAAATGACCTGCTGTAGTATGCTGCAATGTGTGGATCAACGAGGTCATATACACCGATTTCCCGACTTGGGATGCCCCGATAATCGAGATGATGTTACTTGGCACCTTCCCGGCAGTCACCGGCAGCTCATTATGGCAGGACGGGCAAAGCCGTCTGCGCGTAAGCACACCGTAACGATCCGTAAGCCCAGTTAACACATGATCTGTGTAATGATGATATTCTTCCGGAATATCTGCCGGGTTGATAATCGCTTCTATGTCATCTACCGTATCAAGCCCGAAGCGCTCACGGTATTTGTTCAAGGCGTCATCCTCACCCAATGCGTAATTTTCATCGTCCTCCCGGCTGTGCATAGCCCGAAAGACGACATCCTCCGGAGAGAACTTGGTGAAGCAATACGGACACACTATATCGTAAAAAAGCGGCCGCGGCTCCGGCTGATTCTTTTTCATAAAACGGCTAAAAAAAGACATCTACTCATCCTCCCAAAAGTTGTATCTACGTACTTGCTATGAACGCACTGCTCATTACCCGCTTGTACGCGTAGACCAAGTCTCACTCCGGTACCAATTCGTAATAAAGCCCATATTTCTTGCCATCGGTGAAAAAGATGCGTACAAAATCATCCTTACCGATTTCAATCGGCGGAAGTACATTGCGTCCAGGAGCGAAATCCTGGACGAAGGGAAAGAGAATACCATCCTCTTTCCCTGCCGGATGCCCTCCACGTTTCTTGACATAACAGAGGACATCCCGTGCCACGGGCACTTCTGCCGTAATCGCCATATGTACGGTCTTTTGTTTTCCGAATAAGGCCTTTTTTTGTTGAATGGAATAATAGATCCGGGCTTTGCCTGCACTGACCATCACCCGGTTCACACCATCATTTTGCCTCACCAGGGCAGTCTCACCGTTCTCAGCAAGACGAGCAAATATCGTATAGGATATCAGACCGATCTCATCCAATCGATCACGATAACCATTGTTAGATTTGTATTCCTCACGAGTGTAGAGCTTCATACCGATCGGCGGATCATCTCCGGTTCCCATGTCAGCCGCTTCTGCGGAGGTTTTGTGGATGTACACCGCCTGCACGCCGTCCGGCCAGCGCCATCTCAGCGTACAGAATCGGTCATCCACTTGGGATGTCACATCCGTTATTCCCGGAGCGGAAGCATTAACCTCGGCGTACCTCATTACTGTAAACCCCTTTCCGCTACACTAGAATCCTTTGCTGTTCCGGCTTCTGCGCCGGCCCGGAAAGTTATCCGATGCTGGTGCAGGCGCTGCGTTATTGTTTCTTCTATTTCGATAAATACGTCCTTCACCTACCGGAATGACGCCTGTAAATAATGCAATAATAGCAGCTAATATAAGAACAGCCAGAAGACGAATAAGACTATCTGTAAAGGAGTCACCGCTAAGACCAAATTCCAGAATCAGTCCTGCGAACAAGCCTGATATTACGCCGCCAATCCCAAAGCTTTTAGCCAAATGACGGTTATCAAACATAATTCCCAGACCTAATCCAAGCGCAGCCCCCATCAACATCAGTGACAAAATACGAACCGCAGCATAATAAGGACTGTCTGCCGTTGAATCACTGCGCTCAGTTAGCAGCGTCCGATCTCCCAGACGGTCATAGATCTGCTGGAACACATCGCCCAGTAGGGCTGAATCCTTGACATCATAATAGTGTCCGCCTGTCACTCTCGCAATATCCTGCAACAGCTGAGTGCCTGCTGGATCATTCAAGCCCAGACCAATGGTATTCACGGCAATACCGCGCTCTACATAAGCCTGCAACTCTCTTGTGGTATCGAAATTACTCACTCCGTCAGACAACAAGATGACCATGGCTCCTTGGTCTTTTTTACCGTCACTGTCAATCTCCTTGAGTGCCTCCGAGACCGCGCCGCTAATATTCGTACCGCCTTCGGTTGGCTGCAGATTATCGATTGCAGTCAGCACCTTCTCACGATTCTCCGAATTTGAAAGTGGCGTTAAAGGTTGGACAACTACAGCTTCGTTGTTAAAGGTCACCACGGCTACCTTATTGTCAGTGTCCATTTTTGTAATTAACGCTTTTGCTGCGGAATACCGGCTATTATCGGGATCACTCTGCGTCATACTGCCTGAGTCATCGATAGCCATCACCACATTCTTAACCGGTCTGGCACCGCCAAAATTCAGCTCATAAACAAACTCCGTTAAGGCTCCAACTCCAAGTGCAAGAACAATCATCAGAGGCAGCAGTTTCCACGATAACCCCAGGTAGCGCTGCTTCCATGAAGCTCCGTTCAGCCGTGGTGAGATCATCTCTGCAAGCAGGCAGCCTACACCGACACCCAGCGCCACAATGGCAAAATAAATACCCACAAGCAGGATGGAAGGCAGATCGTTATACCAGCTTAGCAGCCATTCGCCAAAAAGAAAGGCAACCCCGCCGCCGATCAGACTGAAGAAGAGCAGCAGCAGATTGATTTTTCTCTGCATCGTTATACTTCCTTTCCGGGTAAAATCTGAATTGTACTCTTATCCTTTAAACATTCCGGGGGTTATGCTGCCCGATAAACGGGCTACCCGGATGTGATATCATCCCCCAGATTGCACTTTGTGCAATAGAATGGAATAGGAGGAACAACTATTTCTATTCTATTGCATAGTGTGCATTGGAAATAAGGAGAAATGTCCCTATCCCGGAACTCTAATTAAGCGTTATATCCGATGACTCTATTGCACAAAGGCAATAAAGGGACTCAAAGTGAGGGGACCTATCTATTACGCCATCAGCGCATCTCAGGAAGCTGATCTTCACTCAGCCCATGGAGCTGATAGCCATTCTGAGCATAAGTCTCATAATAGACCTTACCATTGCGATAATAGAGCAGGTCTTCTAAATGAAAGCCGCCCATCAGGTTTAACTTCTCAACTCCGCTCCTCCGCTGCTCATGCACGAATCCTAACCGGTAAATCCGGGTTGTCTCATCCACTCCAAATGCGTAGCGTAGGAATTCTGATGAACTGTCTCCGAAGAAATATTTCTCCTCATGACGATGCTCTTGCGTGTATTCGAATAACCGAACATTAATAGCCGCGCCCTCTTCTAAATTATGATACAAGCGCTTGAACAGCTCTTCCCTTGATAGAACCTGACGATTCTCATAGGCTGCCGCAACATTTGCACGCCGCAGAAGCTCTTCCTCAAAAGATAAATTAAAAGGTTCTGCTGTCAGCAGCTCCCGGCGGCAAATATCAATCAAACGCTCAATCACAGCTTCTTTCCCTTGTTCTAAGAGCTTGGAGATACTGCCCATGTACTTCTCACTGAAGAATATTCCAGGTCCACGCCGGGTTTCGATATCCTTCATCACTTCTTCTGTGACTACGCGGTAGTATTCCATTACGTTCTGGCCCGTTGTTTCGTTTGTTCGCCCAATGCTGTCCATAACAGTAATACGCAATTCTTCCTCCAAAGTCTCCATAGCTTTCACACGAGCCATACTTTCCATATGAAGCTGCTCAAGTGCAGATTCCAAACGACTGCATAGGGCAAGCTCACTTTCTAGGCCCAATAGTTCATATTTTTTGCCATATACGGCTGAGAATAAGTAATGAATGAAGTTACGTACTGTTCTTTTGTCAAAAAGCGGCACACGCTGGAACGGCTGGCGCTCCACGCTTTCTGCATAAAGATCCTCAAGCTCCTCCTGCATGGAGAGAATCGCGGAACGCAAGCCTGCCATATGCTGACGTAAAAGATGGAGCACACTTCCGGCTTCATCACGATCTGCCGTCCACTCCGCAAGCTGATAAAAGCTTACCGCTGGCGTAGATGTTTCCTGTGCCGCCAGCATAGTGCGCCATTGGCGTAATGGATTCATTCCCTCCACTCTCCGGTTTGACTCTGCCACAAAGTTATTACGGAAATAAGCTTCGCCCCCGTCACCGAACAACTGCCGTTCAGCTTCACGAAGTGACAGCTGCTTCAGTTCATTATAGGAAGGGCGTCCGTGACTCATTAACCCCGTCATTTCATTCAGGCCGTCTTTCTCCGGAAGTAGCTGTACCGCGTGTTCCCGCAAGCTGTCAGGGTCCAGCCCTAACAACGCTTGCCGTTCACGTATAGTCCACGAACTGCCCTCACGCATATCGGAGACAAGCCGCCGGAACGCATGATACAGCACTGCCAAAGCAATTTGAACATTAGGTCTTCTTACCCCGGAAAAGCCAGCAGAGGCGTAGCCTTGTCTTCCAGTGCTGCCTCTGATGCCGCTTTTGAAGGTCATATTGTTATATCCGCCATGACCAGTAGCCTGATCAGAAGCCGGGCGGACCCGATTTTTGAGCAGACTAATATGAGAAATAATCTCGTAGTTGTCATCCATACCGTGTGCAGACATCATACCGCGCTCATTCTTATCGGAGAGCAGATACACAAGGTCAAATAATGCGGAAGGACCATGGGCAACTGGAATCGACAGACCATCTTCCGTCACAAGTAACGGCGCATTAAACTTATAGTCCGTAGCTTGCATTTTGTCCAATTCACGCAGAAAAGCCAGCCCTACTGAGCTGGAATATCCAAAATTATCCCCCTGCTCCCGCTCATTGATCAGAGCGTAGAGATCTGTCTGTACGGACTTAAAGGACTGGCCGAGTACAGCACGAGCCAGCAGTGTAATTTCCGGCAGCAATACATTAAGCGGATCATCAACCCGCGTAATGATAGAGAGATGGATGACGTCAAAAGATGAATATAGACGTCCATAATCCGCTATACTGTTGCTCAGCCGCCGGATAACTTTATTCATTTCAGCAAGATAACGTGTATCCTCATGAAACTTGCGGAAAAGTTCATGACGCACAGTGCGTGGATCTAACCCTGCCGTTTCCGGCAAGGCCATGGCCAGCACCCGGTCTTTTCCTCCCGCAACAGATCCACTTATACTTCCGTCTATTCCCTCTTTTGCCGCACCTGACACAGCATGTAATGCCATAACCCCGCCGGCGTTATCCCATTTTCGTTCGCAGCTATCCAGCACCGGACCGATGGCCGGAGCAACCTTGTCGCCTACGAACAGAAACAGGGCAGGGTAATGGATGCTGCTGCGTCCATCCCCTTTGCTGCGCTGTGCCTCTTCCTGTACCGCATATTGTTCACCATAAGATAATGCCTGTGTTTTGATCATAGGCCTATTTCAACTTTCTGCGGATACTGCCGAGCTTGCTAGTCATGCTCTTGTAGAATCCGTACATCTCATCACCGCTCTCATACTCTACCCGTTCATACTCTAAGCTGTCGCGTGCTTCCAGGAACGATACATACAGCCCTTCCAGCTTATAGAGCAGCGGGGTAACGTCTTCAGCGGCAGTCATTTCACCTGCACGACGTGCTGCCTTACGCAGCAGTACGCTGCGGCTCTTCTCATCCAGCTCCCGGAAGTGCCGATACACGGCATACTCTACGTAGCTGCGCTCTTTCATCAAATTAGCAAACGGCTCCCAAGCGTCCTCTTCTTCATCACGGTCATAAACGTAGAGTGCGCCTTTTTTGATAATACTGTCCGTATACAAAGCTTCAATGAACTGATCCATCCACTTATCTTCGTCCAGATATTGATGGAGCACACCTTCAAGCTCAGTGGCTTTAGCAGTCAGTTCAGTATATTTAGCCAACTCCACACGAACACGTGAAATCAGCTGCGGTGAACGAATGAGATTCTCCTGCGCCATGTCCTTGTTGATACTGCCAAAGATATCTTTAATGCCTTCACGCTCCAAGCCCTTCTCACGCAGGCTCTTCAGCTCATCAACCGCCTTCTTCACTTCACCAAGATTCGGGCGTGTAGATTGCAGCTGCATATCGAAACCACTCAAAATGGCGTCCAGATCAAAAGGTTTGGTGAACACAACAGAATATCTGTTACTTGTGTTCTCATCTACACCTTTTTCAATAATGACTCCACTTGCCAGCGCTTTTGCAAAGTCTGCACGCACTCTAGCGTTATAATCCCGTACACGAGAATTGACGTAAGTGTCGCCCCATGATTTTTCCGGAATCGGAGAAGGCAGATACGTCCAGTTGTTCTTATCCGTCATCACGAGATGGCGGCCAATCCCTTCCTTGTCGAGAATGGTCCGCTCATAGTTCTCTTCAAACACCCGCAGCGGCGTGTATACGAAAAGTGGCACACCGTTACGTGTGTTAAGCCAGAAAATACGGTTTTTCACTTGGCTTTCCTTGATCGTAAATTGCGATTTGCCAAGCGCATTATTCTGATAATTACGAATTCCTTTTAGGATACCCGGCGCTTTAACAGGCACGGAAACGAAACCCCATGATGGGAAATGTAAGCTGCCCGAGCTATTGCTAAGGTGGAAGGTAGGCACAGCCTCTTCGTCCAATTTACCGGCAATAATCCGCTCTACGAACTTATCCAGCGGCTCTTCATGGCCGAATTTCATCACAAGGAAATCCTCCATCGAACGGGTAATCAGATCCCCAAACTTATCACTAAGGAATTCCGAAATCGAGCGGACGATATCAATCTCCTGCTCTTTGACCCAACGTCCGGAATGCTTCAGCATTTCACGGGTAAAGTCACGAATCAGGTCGTCGCCATCCTTCTGATCCATGATTTTGGAGATGGTCGCCGAAATATCCGGCACGTTCACAATGTTCCAATAATAAGTTTTGTTTCCTTTATAGTCTGCCTGCTCTTCGCCATTGATAAGGATGTCCCCGTTCTTGGCAAAAATCGAGCTAAGCGCACTAAGAATCTCTGTAAACACACCGTAAATCCGGCTGTTCTCATCGTTTAAGAGCTCATATAAGTCCTCGTAAAATTGAATCATTTGCTCAGTGCGTTCTACATCGGCGTGCAGCCAATACTCATTGATTTTAGCCTCAATATAGGCATTTTTCTTCTTCTCTTTGGAGACAAAAGCACTGCGGGCATCGCTCAGCTTCTCATCCGCACTATCCTGCGCCGTCTCAATATCACGTGGCAAACGCAACAAGCTTTCACGTAAAGCCTCAATATAAGACTGAATCAGCTTCAAAATACAGAAGCCCTTCTCGGTATACAGCAGGCGGGAAACGTAGAACGGCCCTTGCTCTGGATGCAGGAAGATGCGCTCCAGCTCTTCACTGAAACGTCCCACAATTTCGCCAGGCAGCTGCTTTTTCGATTTGATATATTCTTCACGGGCACGAGCCAGGAAGTTCTGCTCCAGCTCTGTATCCATGCTTACCACTTGATTCTTAACAACATTGGCATGGCTCAAGCGTTCGCTGTTCTCGTAGCCTGGCAACGGCTCAGGCACACGGGATTCAAACGTCTTGATCATACTGTCGAGATCAATCCCAAGCTTACGTGCGAATTTCTCTACATCCTCTTGACCTGGCGCCTGCTGGAACATTTTTTCCATTTTATCAAACAAGCGGAAAGCCAGGTAAGTCGTCATTTCCTCAATTGGAAGCACAGCGGACGAGGCACCGATAATGTTGTATTCATAGTTAGCTGGGTAGGTCTTGTTCATCTGCGCAATGTTGGTGCGGATATTACTGATATAGTCATGGATGGCGAATTCTTCACCAGACTGTTTTTCTTCACTCGCCATAAAGTTCGTGATGTTCTCCGCCGTTACGTTCATACAGTAATCGTACGCATTCTCCAGCAGCTTACCCTCGGTATTCGTTGCAGAAATCAAATGACATAGATTAAATGGAGGCAGCGGTGAATTTACAGTCAAAATATTACCGTATTGCTGCTGGAATCGCTCACCACGACTGTCCACATTCATCCAGTAATCCAGCTCTTTTAGCGCTGCATAACCGTTCTTGCGAATATATTCACGCGTGTGCTCGCTTAGACTTTTATTAGACAGATTCACGTCAGGTGTAAAGAGATAACCCAGTGTGTTCACACGGTCAATACCGGCTGATCCGTAGTCACGTTCAATAATACCGCGTACGATATAGGCAATATCCAAGAACGCCCCACTGCCTGTACCTCCCGACAGACCTGTCAGTAGAAAGACCATCAGCTTTTTGTTAGTGCCTACGGATAACGTCTTGATCTTCTTATCAATCGCGCCTACAACCTGATTAATCTTGGTGAATAAAAGCAGACGTCCAGCCTGCCGCACACCAGCGGCACCATTCATACCATCTGTAATACTTAACTCAGGTGACAGCCAATCTGTAATATAAGAATCGAGAATACTACGGTTCTGTAGCAGTCCGCCGATTTCAGCATTCGCCAACAGTACAAATTCATTTTGCGGGTCCAGCCCAATGCCCTTGTATTTTTTTCCGCGATCCTGTTCATTCGTCTCAAAAGCTAGAAATTCTACATTATCCGGCTTGTCCCGTTTCTTCTTGGATATCGGATCCTCCGGCAGCTTAAAGCGGCGGTTAATCTGATATTTAAGACGCAACAGGGCATCAATGCCCGTGCCCCCTAGTCCAATGATCAGGATCGGATTATCAATCGTATCCACCCTGATTTTATCGCTGACAATCCCGCCGCCTAGTGATACATCCAACTGCTGTATATGCTCTCTTACTACTGGTTTCATATGCTTATCCTCCTAAAAGTTTTGCGGAAGCTGTACTTCAGATATCTTGCAGCAAAACTGTTTCTGCGGCATACATTGCCCATTGCCTACTATACTAAATATTCCAGATAAATCGTCTTATCTACCGTCTGTAGAGATACTGAAACGCGGTCCCCACTCTTCAGTTCAAGACCACGCGAAGCATCCGCAGCACGTCCGGACCTCTCCACAGTAACACCTTCTCCGCTGCGTAACAGCAACCGGTCATTCTTAGCCGGGGTGAAAACAACACTTTCGCTCTCCTTCAGTTCAGGCGCCAATTGCAGCAGCTGATGAAGGGTGAACTTGCCCTTGAAGCCTGCAAGCTTCTTATATTGTGGGTAGGTCTTCTCACCCGTATTGCTGTCTTTAACCTCTACTACCAGCTGTCCAACAAAACCACGCGCCGATTTCTTATTCAGCACATACCATGCTGCACCAGCTGCCAGCACTATAAGAATACCCCCTATAATGTAATACAGGGTTTTGGACGAAGCTTCCTTCAGGGGTTCTTCCTTGCCAGTCCCTGTAGAAGGTCCTGTTGTTGCTGCTCCGCCTGTCTTCGCGCTGATTTGGACAGGTGCACTTTCCCGATAGAAGCTGCTTTCCTCTGCCCGTACCTTCAGCTCGTAGTTATGGCTTTCTTTTACCTCAAAGGTACCCTTGAAGACAGCACCGGAGTTATCCAGTTCGATTTCTTGCACATCTCCTGTATCGATATCTGTAGCAAGCAGTACCGCCTTCATATCTTGATACAAATTACTGAGTGTTACCTGAGTACCGTTGCTGAACAGATGCGAGGTGATGTCGATTTTATCACCCTTTTTATAGGTTGCTGATGGCAGCGCATCGATCTTAAGCTCCAGGTCATAGTTAAAGACTAGATTAATATCAATCTTATCCTTTGGCACACCTTTAACCTGAAGTTTCCAATCTCCTTCCTGCGGTGACAGTAGCTTAATCAAGCTATAAGTAGAAGACTTGGACAGCAGGACATTGTTTGAGGGGATCGCAACTTCTTTCCCTGACGGGTCCGTTAACTTCGCTGTCACAGGCTGTGAAGACATAATTGAGATATTGGCTTCCAAAACACTGCCGTTAGGCACGTTGACGGTCACATCCTGATAATCGCCATTTGCAGTAATCGACTGCACAGGCACTACCTTCAGCTTCAAATGGCTGGCAAAAATCTCACTCAGGATTTGCGGCAGATCATCTGCTGAGTCCGTCGAAAATGCTTTACCCCCCGTCTCATTGGACAGGTCGGCGAGGCTTTGTTTATTCAGCTTGCCATCTGCATTAAGTCCAATGGTATAGATGGGATAGCCATTCTTTTTGGCAACCTCTACGGCCGCCTTCAGCTCTTTATCTGATTCACTTTGCGTCCGGCCTGTCGCTTTGTTGAAATCGTTATTGCCGTCAGCGAGCATTACAATGATAGGCTCATGGGAAGGGTCGCTTCCATTCTGCAGAACCTTCACAGCTTCCTCTACGCCAATAGCGATATCGGTATAAGCTCCTCGGTCCAAACCATCAATAAAATCCTTCAAATCCTGCTTATCGCTCTCCGAGCTAATTTGCAGCAGGGCCTTTTCCCGTTGCACCTTGTCGGTATAGGCAACAATACCTACTTTATCACCTTGGGTGGATAACATATCTATGAACATTTTCATCGCTTCGTTGGCGATTTTGTTCTTGTCACTAGTCTTCATGGAGTTGCTGACATCAATAAGAAGCACAGCGTCAATATGAGATTGCGCCGACGTTGCCGCATAGGCCTTAACAGCTGCAAAAGGCGAGGCAGCTAGACAAAGAGCCAGGAGCAATGCCGGAAAGATACGTAGAAAGAGAGTCTTGGTTGTACTAATACTTTGATATTTACGAAGCATAAATAGGGCTCCTCTTGTGTTATATTAGGCACATATGACAGGTTCAGCACTATCGCTAAAATCTGTAAATAGCATGCCATTATGATATAATTAAACCTTGTAAACTTCAACTTTAGGACCGCCGGACCCAGTGCATTGATGCATAGAAGATTATCATTCTAAAAGCCATCTGGACTGCAGAGCGTCCATGAGAAAGGATTGTTCCATGATTTCATACGTCATTCTTGGGATTACGTTCCTAATTGCCGTAATTCAGATTTCCATTTATGCCGCACATCAGCGCAAACCACTGACACGTGATGATATTAACGATCGACTGCTAGCCGCTTTGAACGGAGGCGATAAAGGCCGTGAATAAGAAAAGACCCGTTACCTTCCGGCCCTTTAAGGCCCCTCGTTACGCTTATGACAAGCTGCGCATCTGTCGCCACTGCGGGCGGTATACCGCTCTTGGCGAAGACCGCTGTAGCAAATGTGGCAGAGCCTCACTTATTGCTGTAGAGCAGCACGCAGCATCACTAGCCAGACGGAAGATGCATACCCGTCTACTATTCATCTTACTGCTCACACTAGCCTCTGTCTATTTTGGAAATAGCATCCAACAAATGATATTGTGTGGTGCCGGGGGTCTTGTGCTTGCTGGACTATTGTACTATACGCAGCGAAAAGTAAGGCAGAACGAGAATCTTCGTTCTCTCAATGAGCTGCTTGGTCGTGGGATCGGCATCATCAAGGAAGGGCTGGAGGTCAACCGTCAGGAAGCTGTCTCCGTACTCCGTGAGGATGATGTTCTTGCCTATGAGAAGCTGCGCGAGCTCTCCATCCTGCTTCGCGGCGACCGGATCGCGCGGCAGCGAGTGGCTTTGCTGCATGGATTTTTACTCCGCAAGGATATGGATCTAGAACTGGAGCAGCTTCTTCTAAAAGACTTCGAACCACTGCTAGCCGAATATATCGGCGAGATCGCTAAAGTCCGTCCCGATCTCATTAAGGATCGTACACTACGCTACGTGAAGAACTATGAAGTGGAGATTCGCCAGATGGCTAACGGCTTAACCATCCTTACGAGCGTTGCGGGAGCGGCGGTAAGAATGAAGCGTTATGCCCTGCTCTACTCCAATATGATTGGCCGATACGTGCAAGATCTGCCTAAAGACCGTTTTATGCGGTTGTCCAAACTCATTACTGCGAATCCCCATGAACCTTGGAACGGCTTAGACCTCAGGGTAGCTGACATTCGTGAAGCCAAATATCGCTGGGACCCGGAGGTCCAATAGATCTGAAAGCTAAGATGAGCCAATATAAAACAAACATCCTTATTGATGACAACCAACCGTTTCTCAAAGAAATATAAGGATGATGTATACCGTGAAACTTATACTTTCTTAGGCTTTCTTATATTTTGAAAAAAGAGGCTACTCTATATGACGTTCAAACAATTAATAACCCTGCGAAACTTTATGATCATTTTGTGTATATGCATGCTTGTGCTGCTTGGACAGAAGGTTTTTCTCATCGCAGATAAAATACAAATTACCAAAGAAGCCGACCGTCTCTACGCTGCTGGGGATCTGATTAATGCAGAGAATCAGTACCGCCAAGCAGCGGCCAACTATTCCATTGATTACCAGGAAGAAAGAGTCGCAAAACGTCTGGATGAATTAGCTCCAATCACAGACATCCGCAAAGTTCTGAATGTTTTGGTAGCCTCTACTAACGAGGAAGCAGCGACTAAGGATTTTGCCGGATTTATGAAGAGCTATCAAGCTCTGCTTAGTTTAAAAGCTACATATATGAAGCCAGACGGCCCCTATGAATCCTATTATCGCCAGTTATCGTCGGCCTCAGGCATTTCAGACCAGTTCACCTCTTATTTCCGTCAGTTTAAGGAGCAGTTCCTTGCCGAGCTTGCCCAGAACCAGAGCGGAGGGGTGAGTAATGAAGAGAACTTTAAATGGAATCTTTTGCAGATTCCTGATGCTTATTATGGAAGTGCAGCTTCCAAAGAGGATTTACTAACCTCAAAGTTTAAAAGCCATGATACAGCTATATTAAAATCCTTAGCAGGAGCAGGAAACTTTACCGGCATGCTGGAAAGCACCCTGTCCCTGATGAGTGCTTATAGCCAGCATAATTACGAAGCTCCTTGGGTACTTCAACAAGCAGAAAGCAGCGGGAAGATCATCCTGAACAAAGATCTTGAAGGTGACAATATCACAGCTTTTGCTGGGCATGCTGTAGCTTATCGTAATTTTGCAGGATCGGCAGGCATCACGTCATCCAAGGTGCTGACTTTGATCGATACTAGTAAGGCTAAGGTACTGAAAAATGCCAAACGTCTGACTACTAAAGGTCAATATGCTGAAGCGATACAATTATACGGAGCGCTTGCTCCGCTAGAAGATACTTCGACAAACATTGCCGCTGCTAGGCTGGCCTGGAATATCGCAGAGCCTGTTCGCCTCCTTCCTGGCGGTGAAGAGCAAGGCAAATACGACAACGTCATCTCCCGCAAAGAACTATCGGGCACAAAAGTGATCGTCGCCGGGACGGATAACAGTGGCGTGCTCTATTATGCCGCGATGAATAACGACGACAATGTGGTCACATTAACCGGAAACAGCTTGCCACGCTTCGAGAGTCTGCGCAGTCTTACTTTTAATGAACAGTTGGCAACCTCCTCAGGTGTACCTGTGGTTTTAGCCCAATCTGAGGTCGAAGGTGGACGCACCCTTTTCACAGCGTATGAGATGAAATCGAATGGTATTTCGCAGTTATTTTCTTTAGCTGGCGATAGTTATGAATTGCAGCCCGATGACTCTATTCTCGTGCCTAATGCGGATCTTGGAGACGGTGTTGACGGGCAAACGGCACTTTACCGTAAAGTAGACGGTATCTATCAATTTGCGGAGATCGTTCAGGAGTATGCAGTAATTTCAGCTTCCGATCTAACTACTCATCCTTTTGAAAAGGTCTCTTTTCATTGTGAGATCGTCGTAGATAACTTCGGCAATAGTCTTGCTTACTCGGATGGGAATTATTTTTTGCTCCAAGGAGAAGTGGGTTCCGTTACAGGTAACGCGTTAGTTAGTGGCCAATATCAGAATGGATATGAACTCGTTGGAACAGACATGGGCGAGCAATATGTACCTGTGTTTATAGTGGAATCCGTAGGTAGCATGAGCTTTGGGAGGTAGGAATTTGGGATTTGGGATACGAGATGCGGGATACGGGATACGGGATAACCTTGTCTTTGGCTCGGCTCCACGATCCTGTAAGCTCCACCACTTATAGCAACTGGCGTTGGACAGCGCTGCGATGGTTAATAGGTACCTAATGGCATGAAGATCACACAGCTCGTTAGTCACTTCGTAATTATCCTGTAGTCTAAGTCTCGTTAAGTCACCTATTTCGGATATTTTTACCAATTCATTGAACTTTCAAGTAATCTACTCCAGACGCTATCACACCATTGGTTACGCATCATCCCTTATGTGATCTCCGTTTGATGTAACTTCTTTAAGCAAATTTGCCATTATTAGCAATACCTGTCGCTGGACAAAAAGACACTAACCGGGGGTTGGTGTCTTTTTGTCCATGTACTAGCAGTCTATGGATAGATGAAAAAAATCAAATAGTAACCCGTTACGGGATAATGTACATATTGCATTAAGCACGGTGACTTTTACTCAGCTACTTAATTGGCACTTTTAATTTCTGAAGCACTTCTTTATAGGTCCCACTTAACCATTTTTTGATGAAATCAAATTCAAAGGTTTAAATCGGTGTTCTCGTTTACATAGAGCTCGCTGGGTTCAATTCGATGTTGGCGAGTATGCAACAGCTCTGGCAAACGCCCCATCCGCTCAGCCAAACGGGATAGCTTTTGCTCATGAAAATTAGATAATCCTGTATGAATCCGGTCTTGGAAAGGCTCAAGCCATCTTGTTTCCAGGCTGTCAGAACCGAAATAAACCCCGAGCAGAGAGCCTGCTGTTGCTCCAAAGCTGTCCGTATCGTTGCCTTGCATCACCTGCTTGCATATCCCGTCACCGACATTGTCTGCAAATCGAAATGTATTAATTAAGGTACCTATTTCCTGATAAACCTGACAGTGACTATAATTTGCATACTTATGGTTAATGCTCTGATAAGCTTCCAGCCAGTTATCTGCATTCGCTACCATCTGCAGGCAATCCTGAGTAATCTCATAGAACCGGCTCCTTCTAGGTACGAATTGCAGTGCAGTACTTATTATTTTAATAGGATCGCGCAGCACTTGCGCAGCTGCAATCGCAGCGGCGATGAACATCGTGGCGTAGATACCCGTCCGGCGATGTGTAAAACTTGCATCACGCCAAGCTAGCTCAGCGGCAAGCGCGGGCTGACCAGGGCAAGCATAACCGTAAGCATCTGCGCGAATTGCTGCTCCGCATAGTTCTGTATCTTGTACCATGAAGTCGGGCCAAGCCTCTATTTCAGAATGATTGAACAGTTCTCTATCATGCTCCAGATAGCTAATTCCCGATCGAAGCAAAATGGCTCTCTCCGGCCCCCAAGTAGTACTTATCGGAAGATGATTTATCCATAAATCTCTTAAATTTCTTTTCGTAAAACCATCACCAAATTGTTCTAACGCCATCATTCCCATTAATGTGTAATTGATATCATCATCAGGTGCCACATAACGAATTCGCCCCCGCGTCGTCTCAAACCAAGACCAATGTCGACGATCTAAAGCATGGAGAACTTCATCGGAAATGTAATCATTCAGTGGCCATTCCCCTACAGAAGTTAACGCTTTACGCAATTCCAACAAACTGGGGTTTACCTCAATCGGTTTGCCTAGCATTGAACCACAGACTGAAGCGAGGAATCCCGCCTCCACACGCTTGGAGCTATCCTTCAGATTCAAGATGCCTACCTGGCCTAAAGGTCGTGCCGGATCGCATTCCTGCCATATCTCTTCTAAATCGTTTGGTTCATAGTAAGGCCAATTGTCCCTCATTGGAATGGCAGCCAAGCTATGAGCGAATTCCAGATAGGCATCATAGCTTGCGGGAAGCTGTTCCAGCTTGGCTAAATAACCCGAGGTTTGATGCCCCTGTGCAAATTTATTGCGTAAAATCCCTTCTAATTGACCTTTAAGAAATGCGAGTGATGGCAGCATGCTGTATCTCCTTTGTCCGTTTATTAATCTACGTTTTAAATGATTTCTACATGAGAATGTAAACGATGCTAGATGGAAAAGCAGTCATCCCATAGCCTTCATTATAAGTTTAAATAAATGAACACACGATGATAGAAATAACAGTAAAAGCAATAAGTTTAATAGACTATTAAATAGTGAAAGACACTCTAAAAAATCCCCCCAACGGGGTGCCAAATGAGTCGCCACCCTTATGGCCTTCATTTTTTTGATTACGGGATTACGGATTACGGGATTACTTGTTGCGTTCAATTAGCTTATTACTTTACCTAATGAGATCGAATGTAATGGTTTATAGCATACACTGTACCAACTAGTGAACATTTATAATGAGTAGTCAAGTAACTATAGCGACTTGGGTGTACATATACGAAGCAGACAACTTTGAACGATTGGGTAAGCACTCCCTATGGGTAGTAGGCTCCTTCTGCCGACCATGGGAATGGGAACTCCTGTCTGGTCAGTTTTTTTGTCCAAGAGGTGTGGGTAGCCCGTCTATACTCTTTGTGTTTTTTTCTTGTCTATATTCTCTCAAGCCTGTCTCGCCCTTTTGAATAGACCAACGCTGCAACGTATCCCGCTCACCCGCGTAACTCATGAATGGGACCGAAAACCCGCAGGAAGTCTGTACTTTATGAACATCTATCAAAATGATCTGTCTAGCTCCAGGCAGAGATGTAAACAAAGGGGACAGTGTTTCCCATTCTGCTGATTCAGGCAAAACCACAGCCCCTGTTCCATACAGCCTTAAAATATTAGGCGGTCCCTCAAACGCACAAAACATAACCGTCACTCTTCCATTTTCCAGCAGATGCGCGCTCGTCTCATTACCGCTACCAGTCATATCTAGATAGGCCACCTGATTAGGAGACAAAATCCGAAAACAATCATGTCCCTTCGGCGAAAGGTTAACATGCCCATCTCCTGAAAGCGGCGCTGACCCTACGAAAAAAAGGTGCTGCCGAAGAATAAACTCTTCATGTACAGGTAGTATAGCGGTAAATTGTTTTCCCATTTGGCATTCTCCATTTCTGCATATTTGTGTGTTGGCTAATTGGTCATCTCTACTCAACTCTATCGGATCCGCCGACTCAATGAGTTCCATGAACTGCATGAACTACATGAACACATGAACTAAATGAACTACAGCAGCTCCAGCAGCTCCACCAATCACCTCAGTTCCATCAACCACATTTGCTTAACTAACTAGCTTTGCCGACTACATTAACTTCTACAGTTACATTAGCTCTATCAACTCCGTTAGTTACACCAACTGGATCAGTTCCTTAAGCGCTTTAACTCCACTAACAATAACAGCTCCACTAGCTCCTCCAGCAAACTAACTTTGGGTTGGGGCGGCTAATGTAGGGCATTTTTGCCTCTCTTTCCTGCTACTTTAGCTTCGGGCCGCTAATGTAGGGCATTTTTGCCTCTCTTTCCTGCTACTTTGGCTCGGGGCGGTTAATGTAGAGCATTTTTGTCTCTCTTTTCTGCTACTTTAGCTTCGGGCCGCTAATGTAGGGCATTTTTGCCTCTCTTTCCTGCTACTTTAGCTCAGGGCGGCTAATGTAGGGCATTTTTGTCTCTCTTTCCTGCTACTTTAGCTCGGGGCGGCTAATGTAGGGCATTTTTGTCTCTCTTTCTTGCTATTTTAGCTCGGGGCGGTTAATGTAGAGCATTTTTGTCTCTCTTTCCTGCTACTTTAGCTCAGGGCGGCTAATGTAGGGCATTTTTGCCTCTCTTTCCTGCTACTTTGGCTCGGGGCGGTTAATGTAGAGCATTTTTGTCTCTCTTTTTTGCTATTTTAGCTTGGGGCGGCTAATGTAGAGCACTTTTGCTCTTATTTCTGACTAATTCGACGCTATGCAGCTGATGTAGAGTATTTTTACCGTACATTTCCGCCACTTTGGCTCAACCCAGCAAATCTACGGGATTTTTACCGTTCATTCTCGCCACTTCTGCCCAATCCAGCAAATCTACGGGATTTTTACCGTTCATTCTCACCACTTCTGCCCAATCTAGCGATTCTGCGGGATTTTTACCGTTCATTCCTGACACTTCTGCCTAATCCAGCAAATCTACGGGATTTTTACCGTATATTTTCCGCAGACACATTAGTTAAGTATATATACTCTAGGGCTTCTCTTATGTCTCCCCCGTCTGCCTAAATGCAAGCGCCTCAGCAAGGATTAACAACATATCCCCAGATGAGACAAGAGTCGTTATCAATTATTTTTTACTGATGTATATATTCTTTAAAGCTGTTTATTCTCTTCCACCGTCAAGTAACCCTTCCCCCCGGTACGAGGCACGTCAGCAAAAATAGGGACTACCTCTCGGCAGCCCCCCTTCTCTCGCAAGTTGCTTGATACTACTGTCAGAAGCAAGTCCCTCAAATCCCTTTTTCCCTATAAAACACTTCACTTTAAAACAGTTCTCTATAAACACTTCCTATAACACTTTTCCCAAAAAAATCTCCCGCTTAAGCACTTAAGCCACTAAGCACACAAAACCATCTTTCCCCTACCTATTCAATCGCAATATAAATCTCAACCTGCGTGTCAGCGGGATCAAAATTCTGGGAATCATAAATCTCAAAATCCCCCGTGTAAGTTCTTACCTCCCCAGACTCCTTAAAGTACGCCCAAATCTCTCCCCACGCTTGCGCGACTACTTCAAATACCGGACCCTTTTTCGTCTTAAAAACCATGTATTTGCTCTCCGGTACAGCCGCATAGGTGAACTGGGTTTCCACTAGTTGGCTTTCCTCTAGCTCGCTTTCCTCTAGCTCGTTTTCCACTAGTCCGCTTTCCTCTAGCTCGCCTACCTCTAGCTGACTTCCCTCTAAATGTCCCTCCTCAGCTACTTCATGCCCGATCACAACGGTATACGCTCCGCTCGCATCACTCTCATAATCCGTATACAAAGCATAGATATACTCAGGATTTACCGTGGCTATCTGCCCCGCAATATTACTCTGAAAATAAGTCTCCCACAGCTGCGGCAAACCTCCATCAGGTCCCATTTCTGCTTCATTAGTTGTGCGGATGCTAACCCCCGCCAAGGTCATTTTTGCTTTCTCTACAAAATAAGTATTCATCCATTCTCCCTCATTTCCTGTGATTGAACTTAGTATACACAGGCAAAGTGGACATCTGTCTGTCCAGTTCGAATAGATTGATTTCATTCTGGGTTATAAAGACACCATTAGGGTAATTAATAGTATGGAACTACACTCGAAGGGAATGACTACTGCATGTCAAAAATCAAATTAGCTGTCATCTACTACAGTGCCACAGGAACTAACTACCAGCTAGCACAATGGGCCGCGGAAAGCGCAGAAAAAGCAGGAGCTGAAGTAAAACTGCTGAAGGTGCAGGAACTGGTTCCCGAGGACAAAATCCAAGCAAATCCAGCCATGAAAGCCCTAGCTGAGAAAACAAAAGATATCCCAGTTGCCACACCCGACGATATAGTCGAAGCGGATGCGATTATTTTCAGTTCCCCAACCCGTTACGGTAACATTGCTTCCCAGATGAAGCAGTTCATTGATACAACCGGTGGCATTTGGGGCAAAGGATTAACAGTAAACAAAGTCGTCAGCGCCATGAGCTCAGCACAGAACCCGCATGGTGGACAAGAAGCTACGATTTTGGCACTCTATACGTCGATGTATCACTGGGGAGCAATTGTTGCAGCACCCGGTTATACTGATCCAGTCACATTCGGTGCGGGAGGCAACCCTTACGGAACAAGTGTCAGCGTAGATGGAGACGGTAAAATGATCGAAGATCAGGATCGGATCCGTGACGCTGTTTTTCATCAAGCGAAGCGTACCGTTGAAGTGGCCGGCTGGGTTCAGGCAGGCAAAAACGCCAATAATCAGAACTAGCGCAGCTTAGTTAATATAACAACACCCCTCGGAGCTACTTGTGTAGCACTGCACCGAGGGGTGTTTAATTTATATTTCAATTACTCTCCGGGGTACTTAAGCCCCCACTGTGCACGCACTTGATCCAGCAGTTTCAGAATCGCTAACGATTCATCCAATGTCATCACCGGACTCTCTGTAAGCTCGGCCTGAAGACAACGTCCTACTTCCTCCGCTTCAAAACAATACCCAATAGAAGCACGGTCATCCACAAAGCTCTCTACCTTCTCATCTCCTATATAAAGCGCAGCCGATTTCGGGTTCACTAATGTACCCTCTACAATAATACGGCCTTCTGTGCCAAACACATGCGCTTCCTCCAACATGTTAAGACGAATACCACCGTTCAACGAAGCGGTTTTCCCATTACCATATGACAACAGCATCGAGAAATGCTCGTCCACTCCAGTCTCACCTATGTGCACTGTGCTGGAAATAGACTCAGGATGAGGTCCAAACACCATGGAGGCAAAAGAAACCGGATAAATTCCCACATCCAACAGCGCTCCCCCGCCCAGCTTCGGATTCAGCAATCTGCCTTCCGGATTCCAGTCGGTACGAAACCCTAGATCTGCCTTCACCAATCGAACATCACCGATCTTGCCCTCAGCAATCCATTCTCTAACCTTCACAATCGCCGGGATGTAGCGACTCCACATTGCCTCCATCAGGAATAGCTTATGTGCTCTAGCATAGGCCACAACTTCTTCCAATTCACCGCTGTTTACGGTAAAAGGTTTCTCACACAGGACAGCTTTGCCTGCACGCAGCGCCATTAAAGCATTTTCTTTGTGAAAAGGATGCGGCGTTCCAATATATACCGCGTCTATATTCGGGTCATTCAGCAATTCCTCATAGGTTGCATAGGCATGCGGAATCCCATGATTTTTAGCAAATTTATCGGCACTTTCCTGAGATCTTGACCCAACGGCATAAGCCATACCATTGCTGGCATGCGCCAAATCAGTAACAAATTGATGGGCAATCCAGCCTGTGCTAATAATTCCCCATCTCACCTTGTAAGCGTTGTCCATTTTCATTTGCATGTTCCTCCTAATCCTTCTGCTAAGTCTCTTTAATTCTATCAGACCATTCTAATGAATGTATAGGAACTGATGCCAGCAAACACCACCGTCACCACCAAAATAGCAATATTCCAGATCTTGCTCAAGGCCGCTGAGTGCTCGTTAGAGCTTTGAATAAACGCTTTTTGCAAAAGGAACTGTAAAAGCTTCATGATTATGAATCCCAAACAACCCAGCCCGCTTTGCAAAATAACCTCCAGACTAGCTTTACTTACAAATCGATCAGCCATGTTCCCATCATAATGAATCGGAACGGTATCCGGCATTTTAGAATAAAGGAATAAATAAATAGCTACAGGAATCAAGGCCACCACACTGCTTAAGATCATCGTCAGTTTGGTTTTGAACAACGTTTTACCCTCCTTGTGCGGAAAAATAATCTTCCCGTTATTCTCCTTCCACTTTAATCAGATATATCCCCTTCTTAAATCCACCGCGACGTTTAGCTTTCTCTGCACGTTGCTTCTCCAGCTCCACGCTATTGCTCCCGTGTGTCTCCGCCAGAGCCTGAATCACTTCCAGCATATCGGCAAGCTCCTCCAGTGCTTCTTCATCACTTGCTGCCTGAAAATATTCCTCCGACTCTTCTTGCAATTTTTTACGTAGTTCAGTTATGTATTCTTTGGACTCTAATATCCTTGTGTTAAAATCTTTACCTTGAGAAGCTATCAAATCAGGGATGCCGTCACGCACTAGCTTTTCATATACTGGCATTTAAGCTCTTCCTTTCTTCTATATTATATTCTATCTCCCTTCAATCCGGCTTTGATTCCATCACTAGACGTTCTACAAAAGGAAGATCTGCCGGAGCAAACATGAACTGACCCAGTTCAGCCGGAAGCACCCACCTATGTTCGTCGTGATCCACCAGATCAATTACACCTCCCTGATACCGCGCTTTCCAAGCAATCAATTGGATCTTTATCTCTCCATAGTTATGCTCGTTTATGCCAAAGCTCTCATAGGGAAGGATTGTGATCCCCATCTCTTCCTGAAGCTCTCTTTGCAGACACTCTGCGATACTCTCATCCTGCTCTATTTTGCCACCAGGAAATTCCCACAGACCTGCCTGCGACTTACCTTGCCGCCGCCGGGCAATAAGAATCTGCCCTTCTTCATTATGTATAATTGCTGCCGCCACCTTGATCACAAAGAACACCTCCACTATTGCTAGTTATTCGACAGATACTACTATTAAAACATACAATTCATTCCAAACCAAAGAGACTCTCCCAAACGCCAACACGGCCTGGGAAAATCTCTTCAGTACAGTCTCTCTATACATTTCACAGCAGCGTTATCCTTACAAAAGGGCTACTAATTTGTCAGCACAAGCTCCAAGCGAACCTCAAGATTATTTTCTGTGTCCAGCACAACGGTGTGAGGATTGCTTAGACCAAAGTCAGAAAAGGCCACTGTTGTCGTTCCCGACAACATCAACTGTCCCCCGCTATACGCCGCTTGCGACTGAAAGGTGACGTCCTTTTCTACTCCTTTTACGGTAAGCGTCCCCTTCATTTCAACAGGCACAGTTGCTCCTTCAGTCCATTCTGCCGGCAGCTCCGAAAATGACTTCACTACAAACGTGGATTGTGGAAATTCCGTAACGGATAGAAAATCCTCTCCTTTTACATGCTCGTCCCGTTGGTTATTGCCAGAATCCAGAGCGCTCATATCCACTGTCCCTTCCCCGGCCATCGAAGTAGAATCCTCTATATTTACCTTCCAGGTACCCTGAACTTTGTTGTCTACGAAGTTTACTGTTTCTTTAGAGGTCGTCACTGACCAATAGACTTTAGAGGTTTCCGCAAGGGTCCAATCCCCGTTTAATTGTTCGGCCGTGACCGCCACCCCTGCTGATGCTCCAGTGTTATTTGTTGCCTCTCCAGCACCTGCTGTTGTTGCTTGATTCGGAATCACGGACTCGATCTCTACATTATTGCCCAGCGATTTATCCAGTAATGTATAACCTGTGACTACTCCTACGATAATAACTCCTGCAGCGATCAAGGCTATTCTTTTTCTCTTCATCCTGTTCCCTCCAATATTCATAATTTCTGTATGCTTTCAAGCTCGTCCCTCATTCTAACAAAACAATATGTCGGGAAGAAGTCAGAGCAGAACGGGCTATGATGTGTTAAACTTGTCGTAAATTTTATGGACTGGAGGTACTCCCATTTGACGAAATCCATTCTTGTTGTAGAAGATGAAGAAGCCATCTCTAGAGTCCTCAGTGCTTATCTGAAAAAAGCAGGCTTTCAAGTCACCCGTGTAGCTGATGGACGCGCTGCGCTGGAGTCTTTTGCTATATCTCCCCCTTCATTAGTATTACTAGACATCATGCTGCCAAACATGGACGGCTTTGAACTGCTTAAGCTCATCCGTGAAAAAAGCAGCTGCCCTGTGATCATGCTGACGGCAAGAGATGGGATCAATGACCGGTTAGCCGGCCTCGACGGTGGTGCGGATGATTATATGTCTAAACCTTTTATTCCCGAGGAAGTGGTGGCACGCGTGAACGCTGTCTTACGCCGTCCCTCGCAGTGGTCAGATGGCAGCCGTAAACGGCATTATGGCAGTTTGTTTATCGACTTCACAGCACGTGCTGTCTTTTTGAATGGGGCTGAGCTGAGTCTTAGTCCTCGGGATATGTCAGTACTGTTATTTCTCGCTGAAAGGCCTAATCAGATTTGTACGCGTGAGCAATTAATAGAATTTGTATGGGAAATGGATTATGAAGGAAGTGACCGGGCGGTAGATTTGTCGATCAAAAGACTACGCCAGGCGTTGTCGCACTGGCCTACTAGTGAGGGGGAAATCCGTACCCTAAGGGGGACGGGATATCAATTATGGACAACTTAAAGAGAAACAACGCCAAACGCACCTCTATCCTTTCTTACTGGACGATACGTTATCTGCTCATTATTAGTGTAGGCCTGCTCCTCACAGCTTTAGCTACATTATGGTGGATCCGTCAGGAGGCTATGAGCAATCGTCTGCAGACTGCGGGGCTTTTGGCACAGGAGATTGCAGATCGCAGCTTAAATATGGAAGGCTCCATTGAAATCAGCCAAAATCTCGAAAAACTGATCGAAGACCGGAAGCGGTTTTTCAAGTTAACCATAGAGATGTGTGTGATCATTACTGATCAACAAGGTCAAATGCTGTTCTCCCTGCCACCTCTAACTGACAAGGAAATGAGATATAAGCTTAATGATAGCCTGAACGACTCCCGCAGTCCGGAGTTTAAAGCTGCTGTGGCACCCATAAATTCGGATGACAAAACACTGGGACAGGTTATTGTCCTGCAATCCAAAAAATCGCTGCGGCATATTCCACAGGAGGAGATCATATTTTTCTCCATATTGCTGCTGTTTCTAATCATCTTAAGTTGGCTAACCATTTACCTCTTATCTCGTAAACTGGCAAAACCCATTCAGAAGGTAGTCGAGGCAGCGGCTCAAATCAGCCATGGCCGTTATGATATCGTTCTAGATAAGGATGCTAAAGAGCGGGAAATTCATGAGCTGATGATGTCTTTTGAAGAGATGGCAGGCAAGTTACAGCAATTTGAGCAGTCTCGAGCCGTAATGCTGGCCGGAGTCTCCCATGAGTTGAAAACACCCGTAACTTCTATTAAAGGCCTGGTGCATGCCGTCCGCGAAGGGGTCGTTGAAGGTGATGAAGCTGTGGAATTTCTGGATATTGCCCTGCTGGAGGCTGGGCGGTTGCAGCGAATGGTAGCCGACCTTCTGGATTACAATGCCCTGACTGCAGGAATGGTTTCCGTTCGTCATGACCGACTCGAGGCCGTACCCCTGTTATCCGAAATCGTATATCAATGGAAGCTGACACAGGCGGAAGAAGTCGCTGAACCCGTGCTCCATATGCCGATCAATCCCTTATTTTTGCGTGGGGACTCCCTTCGTATCCAGCAGATTATCGTCAATCTACTTAATAACAGCGTACAAGCCAAAGCTCCTGATCGAAGGGTGCAGCTTACGATAGAACTGCTGGAGCAGCAAGGTCATGGCTTTGCCGAAATTCGTGTTCAAGATAATGGGCTTGGCATCTCATCCAATCATAGTGAGCATGTCTTCGAAGCCTTCTTCCGGGGCAGCGACAAGCAGAGCACACTGCGTGGTCTAGGACTCGGCCTAACCTTCAGCCGACTGTTGGCCGAATCTATGAATGGAAGCCTCGTGCTTGAGGCGCACTCAGACAAAGGCTGCACCTTCGTGCTGTCTCTGCCGCTTGATGACTAAAAAAATAGTCTACGATCCATCGACATGGTATAATCATGTGCACAATCACACCGAAAACCGGAGGCTGTATATGCTTACTTTTGAACAAAAATTAGCGATTCTCGACTCTTACCCCCAGCTGGAACGCAAAAACGTATCCCTTGGGCGCGTGAACTATCACTACGAGGAAAGCCAGCATGATAAGAAAACCGTGGCTTTTCACCTGCATCCAAATGGTAATGGCTATGTGTTCGCAGGCTTACTGCGGGGCTACGAGACAGACGATAAGGGCTTCGTGAATATTCGCGACTACTCGGAATCCGAGCTACGTAGTTTGCTGGATGCCTCCATCACCTCACTGTCTATTTACATTCCTGATGCTCCTGTAGCCAGCAAAAGAAAGAAAAAGGCTGCGGCCACTGCCGATACACTCTGGACTAATGATGAGGGCCAAACCCTAACCCTAAAGCTTGAGGATGATTTATGGTATGTCTATGCCGACCTCAATCTGGAGATGGCGTTTGAAACGCTTGAGGAAGCTAAAGAATATTTAGCGGAAGAGGGATTTACAGCAGCGCAGGAGTAATTGTCAGACTTTAATCTACACACTCACAACAAAAGAGGTGTCTGAGCAGCCATTTATTTTGGCCGTTCGGACACCTCTTTTCTAATAAAACGATCCTTAATATACAGGTTCCGTATATATGTAACTATAAATACCCAAATCGAGCTCGGAAACCACTTCATAATCTAGTTGGAATTCTATAATCTTATTTGATAGACCTCCTACAAAATAGCTGCCCTCCACAACCAACCTATCCTTCCCTCCAACTGGGGCGACCAAGATCAGCTGTTCAGCTTTATTGGCTGGGATCACAAAGTTTTGCAGCCCACCCGTCTGATCTTGAATATATTTACGGACAGACACGAGGTTACTGCCTAATTCCGAGAGGCCGGAATTGTTGTTCCGCCATTCATCAAGCGCATCTTGTTGGGATTGGTTGGAACTGACACATGCCTGATTAACTGAAAATTCCGGGATTTTATATATATTCCCGCCCATATTATCGATAACTACTTTATGGGTTACTTCCGTACAATTTTCAATTTTCAGAGTCGGCATGGGGTCCTTTTCCTTTGAGAACGTCTTAATGATTTTTTGATCACCAGACTTAAAACTTATTGAGATGTCTTTATTATCCATGTTAGAAAATTCGAGCAAGCTATACAACTGATTATTTTTAATTCCGTAGTGCTTTACGTTTATAACAAACCTGTTTCTCTCATCTGATAACGATTTTGATTGCTCTTGACTTCCTACTGAAATTGTTCTGTTAACCGGAGCAATAAGCTTCTCCTCGGCAACTGGTGAGGTTATGTAAATAGATTTTGCACCTTCATCCCAAGTGACACTACTACCCAACACTTCGCTAATAAATCTTAGAGGGACGAGTGTATTATTTTGAAAATTGATACCTTTTAAGACTTGCTCATGCTCTTTGGCGTTTACAATTACTCTTCCTTCCTTGACCAGATAAAAAATGTTAATATCCCCTTTAACCGCTGAGACCGACTTCGCATGATTATCCCATTTAATAGTTGCGCCTAAAGCTTCAAATATCGCCCGCATAGGTACGTATGTAACTCCATCTTTCAGTATAGGACTTACATTAAAATGTAATTGCTTACCGTCCAAATAACATTTGAGATCACTGTCGTCCGCCAAGGCTTGACTTGAAAATAAAACAGCAAAACTTATCATCACCATAAAAAAAGTGATCATTTTTGAAGCAAAGTTGTGGTTTTTCATGTTCTTAATTTAGCTCCTAATCTAGAAAAATAAAGTATTACTTTGCACACCTGAATATATCAAATGGTCAAGCAAAATGTAAGTCTAAAAAGAAAACTACCAACTACACCCAAATTATGGTTAGATGAAGAAGAAGCCATATCCTAGAGGGAAAGAAGCGTGAACGTATATGAGTTTTGAAATCGTAGAGGCCACCATACCGGACATCCAAGCCGCATTAGAAGCCGGAGAAATTACGTCAAAACAACTAGTTCTCATGTATTATGAACGCATTGCTGATCACGACAAAAACGGCCTAACGATTAACTCTGTACTGGAGATTAATCCTGATGCGTTGTTTATCGCAGAATCTCTGGATGTGGAACGGGCAATTAAAGGCCCGAGAGGACCCCTGCACGGGATACCTGTGTTGTTGAAAGATAACATCAATACTGGGGACAAAATGCATACAAGTGCGGGTTCGCTGGCTTTGGCGAATTCTTTTGCCGGGGAAGATGCGTTTATAGTTACCAAGCTGCGTGAAGCCGGAGCCATTATTATGGGTAAAGCCAATATGACCGAATTCGCCAATTTTATGACGAACGGCATGCCCTCCGGTTACAGCTCCCGCGGCGGGCAAGTCCTTAACCCCTACAATATTTCTACGCCAACCGGCGGCTCTAGTGCGGGTTCAGCAGTAGCTGTCGCTTGTAATTTCTGTACGGTCTCTGTTGGCACAGAAACCTCAGGATCGATTCTTAACCCCGGTAATTTGGGCTCCATCATCGGCATTAAGCCAACCGTGGGGCTGCTCAGCCGTTCAGGAATCCTGCCGCTCTCCAATACACAAGACACCGCAGGTCCTATGGCTAGAACCGTTCATGATGCCGTGTTGCTGCTAAACGCCATGCTGGGCAAGGATCAGCACGATGCAGCTATGGGAACAAATACAGGTAAAATTCACGAGGATTATACTGTATTCCTTGATCCGAATGGTTTGCAGGGCGCTCGAATTGGGATACCACGTGATTATTATTTTGAGGAGCTCACAGATGAGCAGCTTGCTTTGTTCAACGCTTCCGTCGACAGGATGAGAGAGCTTGGAGCGACCATCATTGATCCCGCGGATATTAAGACCGCCCGCGAAATTAGTTACTCTTCGGTGGTATTAAACGAATTCAAAACAGCACTGAATGCTTATTTATCTCATTTGGGCCCCGGAGCACCTATGCGAACCTTAAAGGATATTATTGATTTTAATCATGCACACCCTGTCGAGACTTTGAGATTTGGTCAAGCTACGTTAATAGATGCGGAATATACCTCCTCCGGCACACAAAGTGAAGCTCAATATTTACGCCATCGTGCGACTGACCTGAAGCTGTGTAAGGAAGAAGGGATCGATGCCACTATGAAAGAATACAATCTGGATGCCCTGCTGTTCCCTGCCGATTTTGGCGCCAGAATTACTTCCAGAGCAGGATATCCGTCTATCGTCGTTCCTTCTGGATACACGTCAGCCGGTGCTCCCTTTGGTGTAACCTTCTCCGCAAAAGCTTATCAGGAGCCTACGCTAATCAAGCTAGCCTATGCTTATGAGCAGCATTACAAGGTGCGAAAAGCACCTTCGCTAAAAAGCTTCATTTGATTAAGCCTATTCCTGGAGTGGAACAATACCTAAATGCCTGTTTCCCTCATGTGAAAGACTCCATGTACGCACTTCATAGCTACGAATGCCAGACAGCACGTAAGGATCTTTTTCGGCAAGGAGAACGGCTTCTTCGCGTGAGCTCGCTCTTACAATAACCATACCACCAGGACAATCACTAAAGGGACCACACAGCACTAATTGACCTTTACGGTCCAGCTCTTGTAAATGCTTAACATGACCACGAATAATCTCCATGTCTCTACGGTCTTGATTCGTCGGGCTAAGCAAAATAACATAACAAATATCTGCTTGATTGACCTCACTCATCCTATTCTCCACCTCTCGTTCAAATAGAAACTAAAGCCTGTAACGGTGATTTCCCAATGCCGATTCGGGCTTTTTTATTTCGTGATGTCTTCGTTCGTAGCTTTATTCATAATCTCGCTGATTTTCTTCATCGGCAATATTTTGAATCTCATCAGAATGAATAAGAAACAGCTCGTAGTCTCCCTCTGCATGCAGCTTTAGCGCTCGTTCTTTAAAAAACTTCGGACTGCCTTCCGCCGCATCCTCATCATAAAAGAGCAATATTCCGTCACTTTTGCGGAACAACAAGTCGTCTCTGGCCCGGAACTGCCAGCTGCCGTCATAAGGAGCATTACTGACCGCCCTGCAAAAGTCCGCGCCCGCAATAATACGTCGGTATTCCTCCTGCTTCTCTTCCTTCCACTTCTCTTCCTGTCCAGTATGCGCCGTAATGATCCCCAATTTCAATTCAGGATATTGAGTCTTGAGTTCACTTACCACCTCACAAGCCCAAAGATCGACACCATACTGGCCGGGGGTAATAATCCATTCGACGCCTTCTTCAATTAGCGGTTTTAATCTGTTAGACAGCGCCTTTTTGATATAAGGAATTCCCGGATGTTTATTGTCAAAAATACCGAGCTCGTGCGCACGGTAGCCTGTTACGAGTAAATTCTTCATGTACTGCCTCTTTCCTGACCGTTGGTTATGTCTTACCATGACTTACCTTTGTAGAGTTTTATCCCACTTATATGATTATTATATAGCATTTCCTTGATCTATTTCTTTAGGCAAACTTTCAGCTGATCTTAAGCAACCTTTCAGAACCGTCTGATATATTTCTCCTAATCAATCTAAAACTATGAAGGAGAGAAAATAAATGAAGAAATTAATACCGATTATGATCTCAGGAAGTCTACTCGCTTCTCTACTATTGGCTGGCTGCAGCACGAACTCGGAGGCCGAAGGAACAGCAGTCACTAATAACCAAGCGAACACGGCACCCGCAGATAACACTGAGGCACAGCAATCTCAAGGAAACGGCAATCAACAAAACGGCAGATCCGACATGTCTATGAATTTCGGCAAGATTAAGAGTATTAGCGACAACACAATTACAATCTATACGTCAGAAATGCCTTCCCCGCCCGTACAAGGCACTGGAGATACGGCTGGAGCCGATAAGCAGAACGGCCAGGCTGGTACTCCACCGGAAAGACCCGAAGGTGATCAAGGCTCAGAAAACGGTACACCTCCAGAGGGGGGAATACCGGAAGGAGGAGCCCCTGACGGCGGTGGACAAGGTGGTGGACCACAAGGAGGTGGGATGAAGCAAACCTTCTCCGAGGAAACCACAGATATTACAATTGATGCTGATACCAAAATTGTAACGATGACCTTTGACAATGGCACGCGTCAGGAGAACACGATCAGCTTAGCTGACCTGAAAGCTGATGACATTATCCAATATACGCTTAAATCAGATTCCACTGTGGCGGAGAGCATTACCTTAAGCAGCGGAAACCCCGGCGGATCCGCTCCAGACGGGAGCACGGGCAGCAGCAGCTAATCAGTTTCTTCACAACAAAAAAACTTTCCGGGGACAAGCTATACCCGGAAAGTTTTTTAAAAATCGTATATTATAAACTATTTTTTATCCGACAAAATC
This sequence comes from Paenibacillus sp. FSL H7-0716, assembly GCF_038002705.1. Taxonomy (NCBI): domain Bacteria; kingdom Bacillati; phylum Bacillota; class Bacilli; order Caryophanales; family Paenibacillaceae; genus Paenibacillus; species Paenibacillus sp. FSL H7-0716. The sequence goes on along the minus strand of NZ_JBBODA010000035.1, from coordinate 4,728 downwards.
AATACTCCGCGACCCGGCACAATTGCTGAACCGCTGATTACATTACCAGTCAGTAGATCAGTACGCTCAGCTGGCCCAATATCCGCGCTTAAATCCCCGGCAGTGTGGTTCAGTAAGAACAAGTAAGATACGCCATCCTTCACACGTTGAACAGATTCGATACCTTCCGGTGCAGTTACCAGCGGCTGAATGTTCTTTTCGGCACACAGATTCGCTAGGAAACCTTGCAGGAATCCAGCTTCTGGGCTAGTCGCCACATAATAAGCTTTACCTTCGCCAAATTTATTCACAGTCAGTGCAGGCATTCCTTTATAGAAATCAGAACCGTATTCTGCCAAAACTTCTGCCCCTTCGGCATGGATCAGATCGCAGAGCAGATCACATTTATAAGAACCACTCAAGCTACCCCACGTTTTATCCAGCACGAGCTCATTGCTCATACCTGGCAATAATGCATCGATTTCCTCTGCCCAAATTCCAAGCACCTTACGCAGTTCACCTGGATAACCTCCAACCGTCACGAGGTCGTTCTCATTAACAATACCGCTGAAATAAGTCGTAATGAATGTGCCGCCCGCTTTTACAAAGGCTTCAACCTTCTCTGCAAAACCTGGCTTGACCATGTACATTACAGGTGCGATAACAATTTCATACTTGGACAGGTTCTCTTCGACCCCGATCATGTCGGCTTCGATATTTTGCTGATAAAGCGCATCATAATATTTGTGAACTTCATTCACGTAATCCAAGGCAACCGACGGTCCGCTTGAGAGATCAAGCGCCCAACGATTTTCCCAATCGTAGATGATCCCTACTTTAGCTGCACTGCGCGCATCCAGTAGTTGATCTCCAAGCTGCTCCAGCTCTTTACCCAGCTCAGCACATTCACGGAATACCCGTGTGTGTTCATGACCCACATGCTCAATTACCGCTCCATGATACTTTTCACATGCCCCTATCGAACGACGCAGCTGGAAGAACAACACAGTATCTGCACCACGCGCTACAGCCTGGTAACTCCATAGACGCATAACGCCTGGACGTTTCAAAGAGTTGTACGGTTGCCAGTTCTGCTGGCTCGGTGTTTGCTCCATCAGCATGAACGGTTGGCCATTTTTTAATCCACGCATAAGATCATGTGTCATTGCTGTAAAGCTGACCGGTGTGTCCAGTGAAGGATAGTTGTCCCAAGAAATTACATCCATATGCTTGGCCCACTCAAAATAATCCAGCTCCGGATAAAAGCCCATCAGGTTCGTTGTAACAGGTACGTTAGTGCTGTGTTCTTTGATCGCTTCGTATTCGATTTTGTAACATTCGAGCAAGCTATAAGACATAAAACGGCGATAGTCCAACGAGATTCCTTGGAAGTTAGTACGGTTACCGTTCCATTCTTCACTCAGCTCATTTGGTACCACAATTTCTTCCCAATCATAAAACGTATGTCCCCAAAAGCGTGTATTCCAAGCCTTGTTCAAAGCATCCAACGAACCATAACGCTCCTTCAACCAGACACGGAAGGCAGCAGCGGACTGTTCGGAATAGTCATAGCCACCATATTCATTAGAAATATGCCAAGCTACCAGTGCCGGATGATCCTTGTAGCGTTCTGCCAGCTTACCAGCCAGCTTCGCTGCATACTTGCGGTAAACTGAACTGTTCGGATTGGAGTTATGTCGTCCGCCGAACTTACGTTTTCTGCCCTGCACATCGACACGGGTCACTTCAGGATAACGATGAGCCATCCAAGCTGGATGTGCTCCTGTTCCTGTAGCTAGACATACATAAGTTCCATTTTTATATAGTCTATCCATTAATTCATCCAATGAGGAGAAGTCATAAGTATCTTCGGAAGGTTGGATTAAAGCCCAGGAAAACACATTAATTGTGGCAACATCAATTCCCGCCAGCTTGAACATCCGTTCATCCTCAGCCCATACAGGCGCATCCCATTGCTCCGGATTGTAATCTCCACCGTACCAAATTTTAGGTAATTTATCGTTAATCACACTTCGCACACCCTTTATAGTATAATTATATATCTATTGTAAATGGTTAAGGTTGCCCTTTAAATATAAAATAATATCTCATACATATAAGAATATAGAACTAACAGGAGAGGATAACATTGTCCGAAATCATGCATCGCAGGATCGTATTCGTCCATGAAGGTGGACAGCACTTGCCAATCACTTTAGACAGTATGGGGCACAATCATGATCAGGAAAAAGTATCCCGCCCCGATGGCTATGACACGTATCATTGGCTTCAGACCTCAGAAGGTGAAGGGATCATCCATTTTGATAATAAAACCTTTTCCCTGCCCGAAGGCAGCGGCGTATTACTACTTCCTTATACACCCCATCGTTATGAGGCTTCCACCAAAAACTGGGGCACCTATTATCTAACGTTCGGTGGCGATTCGGCACAATCTATTTTGGAGACGCTTGGGATGAATAGTAATTCTTTTTACCGTTGGGAAAATGAAGCGCCTCTCCCCAATCTGCTGAAGGAAATGCTGGATCGTCATGATGCCTATCAGGATATGTTTGGTCTCGGCGCCTCCACAGATGCTTATCGTTTTTTACTTACTTTGAGTAAATATGGCCAGCTTCATAATAATACGGCGATTTCCCGCAATGTAGATAAACTGCAGCCACTGCTAAAATGGATGGACAGCCATTATGGCGATCCTGATCTCGGACTGAACGATCTAGCCGATGAACTAGGGGTATCTGGGCGCTATCTTAACAACCTATTCGTCCAAACTTTCGGACTCTCGCCTTATGCCTATTTCGTACGTTTACGCATCCGCAAAAGCAAAGAATTGCTCGTAAGCCAACCCGATCTTACGGTAAAAGCTATCTCCCAGCTAGTCGGCTTCCGCGATGTCAGCCATTATGTAGCCACATTTCGCAAGCAATCCGGGACTACGCCGGAGCAATTTAGACGCCTGCATTAAAAATGTCCCGCCCACTGTGGAGAAATTGCTCGTTGGGAATATGCGGCTAGAACGTAGTAAGAGTATGGTATGCGCTACTATTGTGTAGAAATGGGCGATACGGTGAAGTGCGGTATGGCCCGTTGGCTGGGTTTATGGCTGCGAGTGTACGGCAGCTCTGGGGTTGGATCGTGTAGATCTGCTCATGGTGGGACTCCATGTGGAAATCTGCTCATGTTGAACTCCATGTGGAAATTTGCTCATGGTGGACTCCATGTGGGAATCTGCTCATGGTTGGACTCCATATGGAAATCTGCCAGTGATGGGGACTCCATTGTGCAGCTCTCTTCAGTTCAGTATGAGTAAGTCAGACGAAATAATTGCACTTTGTACACTTAAAATAGCCTGCACGGCAGAAATTATCCATATAAGTGTATTCTGTGCAACTATATTCTCGGAATACGACCTTGCAGCGGGATTAGCCAATTTTTAGCTGCACAAAGTGCAACTAAAACCAATTAAGTACTCCAACACTTCAAATAAGTGTACGAAGTGTAGGCCTGTTGATTAACCAATAAAAGGTAGAAAAAAGGCCGCTCATTCGGTAAAGTGTTTGTACCCCTACAAACATCCGAAACGAGGCGACCTCATGAGAAAGTCTACTTCATTATCAAATATTCTGCAATTGGTGATTCCCGAGGAAAAGATACTCCATCTTCTTAAAGAGCTGAAGTATATTGATGTGGCAAGAAAGTTTACGGTATATGATTTGTTTCTATTTTTGGGCGAAGCTGCCTTCCAGCAGTGGGATGGATACCGGGACGGAGAACAGCGGATGGCCCTTTGTGGGCAACGTTCTGTAGATCATTCTACTCTCTCCAAAAAAGCCAAAGACGTTCCTTTTGAATTATTCAAGCGTTTGCTGGATCTCATGATTGGGTTGTGTAATCGAAAGACTCGGCGTGTACTTGGTATTCCAAAAGAGTTGCTGGTCGTTGATTCTACCACAATTACGGTAGGTTTGGGACGACTGCCTTGGGCTCCACACAAAGGTCAAAAAGCGGGTGTTAAGCTACACGTAGGGATCGTTGGAGACCACGGCGAATTGCACAGAGTCACCGAAACGACGGGATATGAACCTGATTTGAAGAGTTGCCCAGACTTATTGGACTGGAGATATATTTTGGTAGCAGACCGAGCGTATGGCAAGCATAAGGGATTTGACAACTATCAAGAGCAAGAAAATCGGCAATATTTTGTAATTCGCCTTCGTGACAATACGACCTTCCAGAATCCGATCCCAAGAGAACGAAAAAGCCCTTTTACGGGAACGATTGAACAGGATCTGACCTGCCAATTAGGTAAGACAAAGGCGCTCACTCAGAACAGGTTTCGGGTGGTGATCCTAAAAGATCCGAAAGACAATCCCGTCATTCTCGCTACAAATCTGCATTGGCATTCAGCCGAACGAATCGCAGATATCTACAAGAAACGGTGGCAGATTGAGGTCTTTTTTCGTTGGATCAAGCAACATCTCAACATTCCGAAATTATTTGGAACAACGCCAAATGCAGTGTATGGACAGTTGTACACGGCGTTACTCATTTATGTTTTGCTTAAATTCCTGTTTGAGCAAGGAAATACAGTTGTGCATGGAAGCGCTAAATTGACATTCGCCGACTTTGATCGGTTATTTACTTTACAAACTTTACCACCGGAGTGGAGGATTTATTTAGCTAATGCAGTGTTTTTTCCTGCCATAATTTAGCTAATCAACAGGCCTGTAC
>NZ_JBBODA010000034.1:0-61447 GCF_038002705.1 Paenibacillus sp. FSL H7-0716 | reverse complement strand
AGCAGTGGCTTTTTTGTTTTTTTTGGACAAGAGTGATATTTGAAGGGGAGTACAACATCTGAAGGGCTGTAATTGAGTGACATTTTTGTTACCGACGCTGAGGTCGATACAAGTATAATAGATAAGTGCAAATAATAAGCAACATCTCTAATACGAAGGAACTACTCATAAATTCTAACTTTGAATTTTCTTGTGTCTTTAGATGCATTGTGGAGGTAAGGAGGATTTAAGGCATGAAACAAACAAGAATTATTAAGATATTAATTTTTTCGTGTATAGTAGCTTTAATACTGGCAGGCTGCGGTACGAAAGCGCCCAGCTGGGATGCTTTTGAGGGTGCGCTAAACGAGAAAAATTTCCCTGTACCCCAAGAGGCTTACTCACCAGACCAGACTACGACAAACGTTGCTATGGATTATGTGCGTTATTCTTTACCTGGATTAAAGGAGAAGAACGGTATCCCAGAGGAGTATATGGATACTATTAAGGCCTGGGGATGGGTTGAACAGGAAGAGGAGAATACCGATTCATCTGGTGTTTTTCAGAAGGATGGAGTAACGGTTCATTTAACAGTGCATGATGATTATTTTATAGTTATGATCCCTAAAGAAAAGAAGGCCTTAATTAAAGGTCTTAAGACAAAATAAAATAATCGCCGTCCTTTATGGATGGCGATTATTTATTTATATGCGAATACAGGTTAACTGTACTCTATTGAGAGTAATAGGAGGCATCGGTTGGATTAAACTTCAGCATGCCTTCCTTGTTGCGTTGATTTATTTTGAACAGTGTATAGAGACGGGGCAGTAAAAGCCACAAGTGGCAAATAATCAGGGATACTGTAAATGCCGGTGGTGACCAAAAAATAAAGAGAGCTGCGATACAAAGTCCAATATAAAAATTATGTAACTGTACTTTACGGAAAATGCGGTAACTAATGTGTTGATCTGGCATGAAGCCAAGCCACGGGATTTTAAATGAGATGGACCATCTTTTTGAAATAGGATGACCGGAGATTAGAAGTACTGAGCGTGAAATAACATATTGAACCCAGAACATAACCGGAGCAGCTATAATTAAGTAGAGAATACTCCACCAAGAAAGAAAGACTGTCTCGAGCACAAGGACCAAAAGAGGGAGCAAAATATAAACACGCAGCAGAGGTGCCGTTAGATTAATTTTTTTGATTAATTTATATTGATAGAATGTAGCAGCGCCTTTGGTGTTGGGTTCCATATAAAATAGACTAACCTCCTCACAGATTCATATGTTCTTAATATCGGCGAATGAAAGCATTTTATTAAACTATGGGCGAATATTCACCGATATAGGGGCAGCGGAATATATATAATACACGAAACGAAGGATATGAAAAAACTATGAAAAGGTTTAAAATGATAGAAGGTGTATCATACTGTTCTTAAAAGAGTCAAGGTGGGATGGTTATGGAACAGCAAACCGGGCAAGCTTGTATCATTTGTGGACAGGAAAAAGAAGAAGGTATTGTGATTGTCTCGCATTTTATTTGTGAGGATTGTGAGGCAGAAATGATCCGTACCGAGGCAGAAGATGCTAAGTACCGTTTTTTTATTGGCCAGATGAAGAAGATCGGATTGCAAAAGAACGCTTAAGTAGAGTAACTCTGTTAATTGATGCGGATAAGAGAGCAGTCTGGATGGAAGATATAAGGGCTGCATTAGGAATATTCATATACGGCTTCCTCGTTGTTTAAGCGGGGGGAGCCGTTTTGCTGTTCAATCAGATGCTTTTATGTGGAAACATAGGAGTTTCTGAATATTTACGTTAAAATAGAAGGAACCCTATGGGAAGGAATTTAATATGAATAAATTACAACGATGTAGGGCGCCTGTATACGAAATGCTGGAGCAATATAGAATTGTGGGTAATATATCTTATCATGTGCCGGGACATAAAAATGGAGCGGCATATGACGGCGTAGAAGGCGCTGGGTTTCTAGATGAGGTTATGAAGTACGATGTTACGGAGATTACCGGCACGGATGATCTTCATCATCCTGAGGGAGTCATTAAGGAAGCACAGGAGTTGGCTGCTGATTGTTTTGGCGCAGAGGAGAGTTTTTTTCTAGTTGGAGGGAGCACGGCGGGCAACCTGGCGCTGATTCTAACGGCTTGCCCCGAGCCAGGAATGATTCTGATTCTTCAACGAAATGTGCATAAATCAGTGATTCATGGTCTTATGTTAGCTGGAGTGCGGGCTGTTTTCGTCGAGCCGCTAATTGATCCACTCAGCGGCTTGGCAGTAGCGCCGGCGGCAGAAGCTGTTGAGGCTGCACTTGCAGCCTATCCTGAAGCCGCCGCTGTATTTGTCACCATGCCCAATTACTACGGCATGGGCAGTGACCTTGCGCCCCTCGCGCGTATTTGCCACGACAGCGGTGTACCGCTGCTTGTCGATGAAGCGCATGGGGCGCATTACGGGCAGCATCCGGCACTGCCTGCCGGGGCGCTTGCTTGTGGCGCGGACGGCGTAGTGCAGTCCACGCACAAGATGCTCACTGCGATGACCATGGGCGCTATGCTGCATGTTCAAGGGCAGCGGCTCGACCGTGCCCTGCTCTCGCAGCGGCTCGCCATGGTGCAGAGCTCCAGCCCATCATATCCTATGATGGCGTCGCTTGATCTTGCCCGGCGGCTGCTGCACAGCCGGGGCAGCGATGCTTTCACGGCGGGGCTGGCCGCCGTGGATGTCCTGCGGCGCGGCCTTGCCGAGCTGCCGCGCTATGGATTGGTGCAGCCGGCAGAGCCGCTGCATAAGGCGGCGTACGAGATGCAGGACCCCTTCAAAGTCGTCATTTATGACGCCACCGGGGTCCTAGGCGGTTTCGAGCTGCAGCGCAGGCTCGAAGCTAAGGGCTGTGTGCCGGAGATGAGTGACGACCGGCACGTAGTGCTGCTGTTCAGCCTCGGTTCGAAGGCTGAAGATGCAGCAAGGTTATTGCAGGCGCTGCGGGAAATAGAGTTGGAGGATACATCCGAATCACCGCACACCGCGGGCATTTCAGAATCTCGAAAAATTTCCACGTGGAACAATTTGAATGTTTTACAAATCTCAGCACCCGTTCCCTTCTCTTTGAAGCCGGTGACAGCCAATGAGGTAGAAAGTATTAATCTTGAACACAGCGTGGGGAGAGTAGCTGCAGAGATGGTAATTCCCTATCCACCAGGCATTCCATTATTATATCCGGGTGAGGTCATCACAGATCAGATACAGCAAAGACTGACTGGTTTAGCTTATGGAGGCGCGAAGTTCCAGGCTTGTGCTGATCCGGTCTTGCAGCGTATTAAGGTATACAACACTCAGAAGGGCGGAGAAGTATAAGTGGGCAAAGAAGGTTTCTTCATAACATTAGAAGGGGGCGAAGGCTCCGGAAAAACAACGGTACTGGGCAGAGTAGCAGCATATTTGCAGAATCGGTCCATGCCCTATCGAATTACACGTGAACCTGGAGGCATTGAAATCGCCGAAAAAATTCGCTCTATTATTCTGGATCCTGCCCATACTGCAATGGATGCACGTACAGAGGCATTGCTGTACGCTGCATCAAGAAGCCAACATCTCGCTGAAGTAGTAGAGCCAGCTCTTAGAGAAGGGCTTACAGTCCTCTGTGACCGCTTTGTAGACAGTAGTCTCGTTTATCAAGGACATGCAAGAGGATTAGGTATGGAAGAGGTGTGGAGTATTAACCGCTTTGCTATTGGAAATCGCATGCCGGATCTAACCTTTTATCTGGATGTAGACCCTGAGATTGGATTATCACGGATTGCGGCCAATCAAGATCGCGAAGTCAATCGTCTGGATATGGAGAGTCTTGCCTTTCATCAGAAGGTTCGTGAAGGTTATCATTTATTAATTAAGGCGAATCCGGAGAGAATAGTAGTTCTTGATGCAAACCGCCCTATTCATCTGGTAGAACAAGATATCGTGAGAACTCTTGAAGAGAGAGTATTAAAGGGTTTTTAGGGTGTTTTGTCTAATATAATAAGAGAAGTGGCATATAACTAAGCGTTTGCTTATGAAGTGAGGTTACTACTAAGAACACATTAAGTAGTAATACTCCATAAAACTTTTTTGGGAGGGAATGCGAAGATGAAGTTGATCATTGCAATTATCCAGGATAAAGACAGTAACCGGTTATCCAGTGAGCTAGTAAAAGCCAATTTCCGTGCTACCAAACTCGCAAGTACAGGTGGATTTCTTCGGGCGGGAAATACGACATTTATGATTGGGGTAGAAGACAGTCAGATCGAAGCTGTATTGAACGTTATCCGTAACAGCTGTAAAGTGCGTGAACAACTAGTCACTCCAGTAACTCCGATGAGTGGCACGACGGATTCCTATTTACCGCTCCCTGTTGAAGTACAGGTCGGTGGCGCTACTGTATTCGTGCTTCCTGTAGATCGTTTCGAACATTATTAAGTATAATATAAATGAGCAAGTCATTTACAAAAAAAGGGGCGGTAGATAACCTTTGAAGATCAATCCGGGATATAGGCCCTTAAAGAGTGAGCTTCCAAATGCAGAAGGGGCTAATAAGCCTGTTCAGCAGAAATCGTTCTCTGACGTTTTTCAGCAGCAAGGTGAACAGAAAACCAAAGATGAACTAAACCGCCAGATCAAAGAAATACAGTCACAAGGCGACCGTTTATCTAAGTCTATGACCATTCGTGAACTCACCATTTACCGGATGATGATCAAAAGGTTTCTGGAAGAAACCGCTCGTAGAGGCGTTATACTGAAAGAGACACGTGGATGGGATAGACGTGGGCGGGGCAAGCGTTACAAGCTGCTTGAGGAAATTGATGCGGCTTTGCTATCTATGGCAGACGATCTGCTGAATAGTGAGCAGGGCCGAATAGATCTGTTGGGACGTGTTGGAGAAATTCGCGGGTTGTTAATCAACCTTTCTTTTTAAAGTTTTGGGAGGAAATTATGCCTTTTCATGATATAGTAGGCCAGGAGCATGCTAAACGGCTACTCCAAAATGCCTTGCGCAAGGACGCTGTGAGCCATGCTTATTTATTTACAGGACCAGCAGGCAGTGGACAAATGAAGACGGCGCTGATGTTTGCGCAAGCAATTTTTTGCACTGAAAGCAAGGATGACGCCTGTGGGGAATGTCTAGAGTGCCGAAAGGTTGAGCATGGAAACCATCCTGATTTGTCATTGCTGCAGCCCGACGGTGCAAGCATAAAAATAGATCAGATCCGTGAGCTGCAGCGTGTCTTTTCCTATCGATCTGAGGGTGTGAATCCAAAGGTTTATATTATAGATGGGGCAGACAAAATGACGGTACAAGCTGCCAATAGTTTGTTGAAGTTTCTGGAAGAACCGCCAGCTCCGGCAGTAGGAATCCTAATATCTGATAATAGTCGTTCTTTATTGCCGACGATTCAGTCACGGACTCAGCGGATCCCATTTAGTCCGTTAAATCCGGATATTATGCTTCAAGCGCTAGCAAGTGAGGGTGTGCCAATCCCCTTAGCTCGATGTGCAGTATCACTTAGTTCAGGACTTGATGGTTGCAGGGAACTTTTGGAACAGAATTGGTTTGCAGAAATGAGAAATCTAGTGTTACAATTAGCTAAGGAGTCCTTAAGCAAGGGCAGCTCCACGGTAGCAACTGCCGGGCAGAAGCTGTTCAAGACTGGGCTCGCTGAACATTTGGATATCCTTTTCAGCATGTTCCATCTATGGTTTAAAGATATGCTCTACTTCCTGTACCGCAAGCACGAAAGTATCGTTTTTATAGATCAGTTAGACTTTATTTCCAGGCATGCCCGTGGTCGCAGTGCGGAACAATGGGTTGCTTATATGGGATATGCTGCGGAGAGTACTAAGAAGCTGCGTTCCAATGCCAATGCCCAGTTGTGTCTGGAGCAGTTCTTAATCCGACTGGAAAGTTAAAGGATTAGCAATGATATATCCTCCGGATGTCGCTTTACCTGGAAGTATCGTTTTAACAGACGAGGAAGGACAAGCATGGATCATCAGGGAGCGGACATGCCCATAGGTTCCTTTTACCGGCAAACAAGGGGGTTAATTTTTGTACAGCGTAGTAGGTGTCCGTTTTAAAAAAGCGGGTAAAATATATTATTTTGATCCACTTGATTTTCCGATTGAACGAGATCAATGTGTTATTGTTGAGACAGCACGTGGGGTGGAATACGGTAAGGTTGTCGTAGGCAAAAAAGAGGTGGAGGAGTCCGATGTTGTACTACCCCTCAAAAAAGTGATGCGTATTGCCGGAGAAACCGACGCACGCGTTGTTGAGGAGAACAAAAGTGCCGCTAAGGAGGCTTTTACCACCTGTTTAAATAAAATACGCGACCACGGTCTCAAAATGAAGCTCGTAGATGTAGAGTTTACTTTTGACCGTAATAAGATTATATTTTACTTTACGGCCGAAGGACGCGTTGACTTTAGAGAATTGGTTAAGGATCTGGCAAGTATTTTTCGGACCCGCATTGAGCTTCGGCAAATTGGGGTACGTGATGAAGCTAAGATGCTAGGTGGACTTGGACCTTGTGGACGAGTGCTTTGCTGCTCCTCTTGGTTAGGAGATTTTGAACCCGTATCCATAAAAATGGCCAAGGATCAGAACCTTTCACTTAATCCGACGAAGATTTCCGGACTTTGTGGACGTCTGATGTGTTGTTTAAAATTTGAGCATGACAATTATGAGAGTGTAAAGGAAGAAATGCCAGCGGTCGGCAAGATTGTCGTGACCTCATTGGGGGATGGCAAAGTAGTAGGAATCAATGCCGGAAACCGTACGGTTCATGTACAGTTGTTTGAAGTGGGCAAAGTTAAGGAACTTCCAATGGATGATGTTGTCGTCAAGTAAACCATATAAGGTTACTTTCGGGGTGGAAACTTGGAGAAGAAAAATATATTTGCACACATGCAGGATATGGAAGCGCAGATGGAAACGATGCGTGCCAATCTTGGAGAATGGAAACAGACGGTAAAAGAACTGATGGAGGCTAACCAGAGGTTAACTCTGGAGAATGAACAGCTTCGCAAAATTTTAAAGCGGGATGCACCTTTGGATCCTACCGTAGATTCTGCGGAGGCGGAAGCTCTTTTAGCTACCGGAGAGGGAACAGAAGAGGTTGTCGGGGAAGGTTATGACAACTTGGCTCGACTTTACCACGAAGGCTTTCACATCTGTAATGTTTATTTTGGACATTTACGCACGGAAGGTGACTGTCTGTTCTGTCTTTCTTTTCTTAATAAATGAGGATATCCAGCCGTAGGAGATTAATCCTACGGTTTTTTTTGAATTTTAGCTAATAGACATATGCATTTGAAGTAAGTTTTTCTCAACAAAACCTTTAGGAGATTATTACATGACGAATTCTTTTAATGATATACCTGTCCCCTTGTTACCGACGGAGCGGGTGGATGATTTACTAACACATGACCTGCGCATTATTCAAAGTGATGAAGTATTTAGCTTTTCTATGGATGCTGTATTGCTTGCTCGTTTCGCCAGTGTTCCGCCACGCGGAAGAGTTCTAGATCTTTGTACGGGAAATGGTGTAATACCGATTTTAATGACTACTCGGACAAAAGCTTCTATTGAAGGTATTGAAATACAACCTCGTTTAGCTGATATGGCTCGTCGTAGCGTGGCTCTCAATGGCCTTCAGGATCAGGTTGTAATTCATGAAGGTGATTTGCGCGAGTTATATACTACCGCAGGACATGGGGTGTATGATGCAATAACGGTGAACCCCCCTTATATGCCGCTTAATGGCAGTGATCTGAAGCTGAACAACCATCAAGCTATGGCTCGTCATGAGATAGGCTGTACACTGGAGGAGGTCATTCAGGCTTGTGTGCGATTAGTTCGGACGGGCGGAAAGGTAAGTATGGTTCATAAACCACAACGGTTGGTTGATATTATCAGTCTTATGAGACAATATAGACTCGAGCCAAAGATTATTCGGTTTGTACATCCACGTGCCCATCTGGAGGCAAATATGGTATTAATCGAAGCCGCACGTGATGGAAAGCCTGAGGTTCGTTTACAACCACCGCTCATCGTATATAATGAGGACAATCAATACTGTCCAGAGATTATGGACATCTACTATGGTGCTAAAGAGGGTAAATCATGACGATATCATGCCAAAGCAGTTTTCAAAACAAGACTAATACCAGTACTCAGGAGACAACAGGGTCGCTTTTTCTGGTGGCTACACCTATCGGTAATCTGGAGGATATGACCTATCGTGCAGTCCGCACATTACAGGAATGTGATATTATTGCCGCGGAAGATACGAGACAGACCCGAAAATTACTCAGCCACTTTGAGATTTCACCTTCGATGTTGTTTAGTTATCATGAGCATAATAAGGCTGCCAGTGGACCTGAGCTTGTACGCTATATAATAGAAGGAAAAAATTTGGCACTCGTCAGCGATGCCGGTTTACCAGCGATTTCTGACCCTGGAGAGGATCTTGTAGCCCTTGCTATAAGTCATGGAATTCCGGTGATTCCTATCCCTGGAGCTAACGCAGCGTTGTCAGCTTTGATTGCTTCTGGTCTATCTACGAATACGTTCACCTTTATCGGCTTTCTTCCCCGAGAGCGTAAGGACATCCGAGCAGTATTAAGTCCACTTCGTTCGGCTCAAGGCACTTTGTTGTTCTACGAATCTCCCCATCGCGTAGTTAAGACACTTGCTCATCTTCAAGAAGCATTCGGTAATCGCCAGATTGTGTTGGCACGTGAATTAACGAAAAGATATGAGGAGTTTCTACGCGGTTCAATTGAGGAATGTACGCTTTGGCTTGCTGAACATCCTCCGCTAGGCGAATATGTTATTGTCGTAGAAGGGGAGAGCAAGGAAGATGCAGAAATCGCAGAATCGGCGTGGTGGCGTCAGTTAAGCATTGAAGATCATGTAGCTCATTACGAAGCACAGGATGTACCACGGAAAGAGGCTATGAAAAAAGCGGCATCAGACCGGGGTGTAGCCAAACGGGATATTTATAATGCGTTGCTTGATAGAGCAGAAGAGTAAGTGTTATAGACGAATTCCTAGAATAACTAAGGATTCTCAGAGCCGATTCGAGCTTGAGTGATTTATCTGTGGGTTAAATGTACTTTGTACAGTTATTTTTGAATTTTTTTATGTATTTGTTCGTTTAGTTGTACTTCATACAGTTATAAAGGTGGAAAGGATTGATTTCACGGAGATATAGGAAATATAAGTGTACAAAATACAATTAATTCGTTTAATGGTAAAAAGCATTTAAAATAACTGTAAGAAATACAACTAAGTATTACTAGTTCCGTCTTGAAGCACATTGCCCTTAGGGAGTGCAAACCCAGACATAAAAAATACCTCCCGCGGTCACGGGAGGTCAAGGAGATATGAAAAGGTTAGAATTAACAATTTGATTAGTTCTATTATATACTATTTAATTTAGTTTGTCACAGGGGTAGGGATGGAAGATATGCATTCATGACAAACTATTTTTCCTTTAAAGTAAGTTACGTTCTCAGCGTTGCCACAGAAAATGCAGGCAGGCTCATACTTTTTAAGCATAATCCGTTCGCCATCAACGTAAATTTCCAGTGCGTCCTTTTCGCCAATGCCAAGTGTACGGCGTAATTCAATAGGAATAACAACCCGTCCAAGTTCGTCTACTTTTCTTACAATTCCTGTTGATTTCATCATAACAATCGTTACTCCTCTCAATGTTCCAAAAACGTCATTATTCGACATTGTTCACTGTTTTATGATACTTATAATACCAACGATTCCCAAATCAGTCAACCTTTTTTCATAGGCTGAATAAGAAAATTTCCATAAGAACTTTGAATGTCCCTATAAAAATTAAGAATTACCCTGAAAGCATTTTGTCGATTTACCAAGACCAAAAATGATACTTTTCGACAAAGTACGACATAATTACTTATTATATACTGATATTAGTTAAAATCATATTAAATTATTAGAAGGAGTTGATCTCATGAAGCAGCCGCTCACGGAAGAAAAAGTTTTCAAGGATCCCGTTCATAATTATATTCACGTACAGGATACGATTATTTGGCGACTAATTAATACAAAAGAATTTCAGCGTTTACGCCGGATTCGCCAGTTAGGTACCTCATATCTCACTTTTCATGGTGCAGAGCATAGTCGTTTTTCTCATTCTTTAGGAGTATATGAAATTACACGCAGAATCATTTCGCAATTTGAGCGCAGCGGGTATAAGGATTGGATTCCGGAAGAAAGTTTGCTTACTTTGTGTGCGGCTTTGCTGCATGATTTAGGGCATGGCCCATTTTCACATTCTATAGAAGAAGCTTTTGAAATGAACCATGAGGATTGGACCTGCCGGATTATTTTGGAGGACACGGAGATTACCGAAATATTGCGTGATGTGGAGGAAGATTTTCCTCGTAAAGTAGCTTCAGTTATCTCTAAGACTTATGAGCATGAAATTGTTGTCAATTTGGTTTCCAGTCCACTGGATGCTGATCGTATGGATTATTTACTGCGTGATGCGTACTATACAGGTGTAAACTATGGAACCATCGACATTGATCGGATTTTGAGAATGCTTCGTCCTTATAATGGGCGGATTGTAGTAAAAGAATCAGGTATGCATGCCATTGAAGATTATTTAATGTCGCGTTATCAAATGTACTGGCAGGTATATTTTCATCCGGTGACGCGCAGCTCTGAAATTATTTTGCGTCAAATCTTCCGTAGAGCTAAAGAATTGTTCCAAGAGGGGTACAAATTTCGCTTTATGATCGCTCCGCTGGAAGATCTCTTTCGAGGAGAAGTAACAGTGAAGCAATATTTAATGCTTGATGAGGCACTGGTACAGACTGCTTTTATGCAATGGACACTTGAAGAAGATGAGTTATTAAGCGACTTGTGTACCCGTTTTATTCATCGTAAACTGTATAAATATGTAGAGATCGAGAATTTGGATACAGATATGATTGCGGAAATCCGCAGCAGTTTTGCGGGAGCGGGACTTAACCCAGAATATGACTTAGAGATTGATTATCCGACAGATTTGCCTTATGATGTGTTCCGTCCAGGAGCAGCCTTCGACAATAATCAAATTTTACTGCTTGATCGGAATGAGCAATTGCGGGAAATTTCAGAGGTATCGGATATTGTGCGCTCAATAAGCGGAATTCATCGTGGCAGATATCACCTATATTTTCCGCAGGATAAGCTGAAAAAAGCCCTTACACGCTTGCCCTCTTCTGTAGCAGAGATTTTTGCAAAATAATACAAATATTTATGGAACTATTGATAAAAACAACAAGGAGTGAGCTTTAAAATGTATCTGTTCGACACACATACACATCTAGATGCGCCTCAATTCGACGAGGATCGCGAGGAAGTTATAGCTCGTGCAGTAGAGGCCGGAGTCAGCAAGATGATCAATATTGGATTTAACCGGGAAACGATCCCTTCAACGATGAAGCTGGCTGAATCTTATGATTATATTTATGCAGCGGTGGGCTGGCATCCACAGGATGCGATTGATATGAAAGAGGGCGACCTCGATTGGATCGCCTCTCTTTGCAGCCATGAGAAAGTGGTGGCCATCGGAGAGATTGGGTTGGATTATTATTGGGATACCTCTCCCAAGGATGTACAGCAGGAGGTCTTCCGCAAACAAATTGGACTAGCCCGTGAACTAAAAATGCCAATCTGTATACATGACCGTGATGCTCATGAAGATGTCGTACGGATTTTACGGGAGGAAAAAGCAAATGAAATTGGTGGCGTAATGCATTCGTTCTCAGGCAGCTGGGAAACAGCAAAAATGTGCCTAGACCTTGGATTTCATTTGTCATTTGGAGGACCGATCACGTTCAAAAATGCCAGAGTGCCTAAAGAGGTGCTTGCACAGACGCCATTGGACCGATTATTGATCGAAACAGACGCTCCATATTTGACTCCACACCCCTTCCGAGGCAAGCGAAATGAGAGTGCTCATGTGAAGTTAGTAGCAGAGGCTGCGGCTGAAATTAAAGGGTTAACATGGGAAGAATTGGCTAAAATTACGTATGCGAACGCACTGGAACGATTTGGGATTGTCTGAAAACAGGAGTAAAATGGGTGAAAAATAGAGAATAGCCGATATATTAAACTTTTTTAATATAAAAACGGCTGATTATTACAATATTTTAACCATATATTTGCGTAAACGTGGTTGAATCGTCCTTTACAACATGCATCAAAACAGGATATCATCTTTTCAGTGATGTGAGCTGTTGTTATTGTGACAGCCATTGATTCATGGATCGTCTCGCTGAGTCTCCGTATGGAGAACGGGGGAACCAATATTGGACTGCCGCATGCCTGTATCTTGAATACGACTAGGAATTGCCGCAGAACAATATTTGATTTCTTCACGTGGTCTTTGGGGTGAATTTAAGGGCAACCGCCGTGAGCGGGTGACCTGAAATAGGGCGTCTCTCTTTCGTCCGAACCCGACAGCTAACCCCGTAAGCGCAAGTAAGAGAGGCAACCTCGTGCACAAACATTCCCGCGTATTCTGACATCGGAGAAGCCACGAAAGAGTCCTCAAGAGAACTCTTTTTAGGCTTCTTTATTTTTGAATAAACTGAATGTTGCCCGCATACTGTTATATAACAGGTGTGGGAGTAGCTGTGCCGAGCAGGCGATCCATGAGCAGGAGACGCTAAGTTAATACGTGCGTATCCTGTGACAATCTCAAATAGCTTCGTCAAAGAAATTCAGTCCTCATGATATACAAATTGACGACGAGGCTATGTAAGGAGGATGGAGAGAATGGGCTTATTCCAACCAGAGGTATCCCATGATTCGCAGTCATCCAGCAGGTCTTTCGCATTACGGTGGGAGCAAGTAAATACTCGCGTACTTTTACTTGCAGGTGTGATTTCAATCGCAATCGCGCTGTTAATTCTGCTGTACGTACACGGTCAAAGTAACAAACAATTAGTTTTAGTAATAGACGGGCAAACACAGACACTTGAAACGCGAGAAGCACTTCTAGGTGATGTGTTGGAGAAAGAGCAAATTTCGCTGCAGCCGCATGATGAATTATCTTTAGGTCTGAGTGATGAAATAAAAGACGGTGACCGTGTCGTTATCAATCGTGCGCAGAAATTTAGCCTTACTGCGGACGGAGCAACAAAAACGTTATATACGACCGAAGACACTATCGGTCAAGCGATTGACAAACTGGGTATCAACCTAGAAGGCTATGATAAGATTTTTCCTTCGTTAGACACCACCATCTCTGCTGACATGGAGATTAAGATCGTTCGTATCAACAAGCAAACGGTACAGCGAACAACTAACTTACCTTTCCGTGTTATTAAGACAGCAGATCCCTCCCTTACTGTGGGAACAGTTAGAGTGGCACAGGCAGGCAAACCAGGCGTCATGGTTCAGCATATTGAAAAGATCTATCAAGACGGAGAACTGGCCTCTATGCGCATGATCGGCAAGGAAGTACAAACGGTAACAAAAGATAAGATCATTGCCGTTGGTACTAAAGCACTTCCTAAGCCTACTGTAGTTGCTAAAGCTACAACAACTTCCAAATCAAGCACTACCTCCAAAACGACTAAAGTTAGCGCTAAGACTAAGAACGTCACAAGCAAGGCTGGCGTAGATTTTGAGTACAAGAAGATGATTAAGAACGTCTCCATGACAGCTTATTCGTCAGAAGAGCCAGGGATAGGTACTAAAACTGCCTCCGGAACACGCGTAACGGAAGGTCGTACAATTGCAGTAGATCCGAATGTAATTCCTATTGGCTGGTGGGTTTATATCGATGGGCTTGGATTCCGCCGTGCAGAGGATACTGGCGGTGCCATTAAAGGCAATAAAGTGGATGTCTATTATGATTCCCTGAGCCATGCTCGTAATTTCGGCCGTAAATCACGTACCGTTTATGTGATTGGACCTGTGAAACCAGAGCTTAACTAGAACTGAAGCTTTTGCAAAAAATCCTTTGATAAGCTATAGTGATGATAACCGTTAAGGAACGCTGGATGATCATTTCGTTGATCGCAGAGCAACCGCTCATCACTTATACATTCTTTAACCAAAAGAAGAGGAGCGAATCCTCTTCTTTTTGCTTTTTTTGGAAGGAGTCAAGAAATATGATTAAGGAATTAATCGTCGTTGAAGGCAAAAGCGATACCGTAGCCATTAAGCGTGCTGTAGAAGCGGATACCATTGAGACAGGCGGCTCTGCTGTAAACCGGACTGTAATTGCTAAGATCGCGCTTGCTATGGAACGTAGAGGGGTTATTATTCTTACGGACCCGGACCATGCTGGGGAGCGAATTCGTAAAATCGTTTCAGCGAAGGTGCCGGGCTGTAAGCATGCTTTTATTCCAGAGAAGGACGCAACTCGAAAAGGGGATATCGGTGTAGAGAATGCATCGCCAGAGGCGATTCGTCATGCGCTGCGTAATGTACATACCTCTTTTGAAGGAGCACCTGCTTTGATTGGTATTGATGATCTTATGGCCGCTGGAATGCTTGTACACCCTCGGGCTGCTGAAAGACGTATGGCGCTTGGTAATTTGCTTGGAATCGGATATTGTAACGGCAAACAGCTGTACAAGCGGCTGGCGATGTTTGGGATTACGCGGGAGGAATTTGCCGGGGCTCTCGCCCAAATTGATCAGGGAGGCATTACTTCATGAGTGGTAGAGAGGAAATTTCGACTCCAAAACGGACCAAAGAGATTATTCAACGTTATGGATTCAAGTTCAAGAAAAGCCTGGGACAGAATTTTTTGATTGATCAAAATATTTTGGACAAGATTGTAGACGCTGCTGGACTAGATAGCGATTCTGGGGCGCTGGAGATCGGGCCGGGAATTGGAGCGCTGACGGAGCGTCTGGCACTAACAGCGGGTGCTGTAACTGCCGTAGAGATTGACCGTAGACTGATTCCAATATTAAAAGACGTACTTTCCCCCTATCCCCATGTTAAGGTTCGTAACGATGATGTCCTCAATGTGAACTTGCAGGAAATGTTCAAGGAAGATTTCACCACTGTGAACAAGGTCAGTGTGGTTGCTAACCTGCCTTATTATGTGACTACTCCGATTCTGATGAAGCTGCTCGAAGAGAAGCTTCCCCTTGATAACATCGTTGTAATGATTCAGAAGGAGGTTGCGGAGCGTATGGCTGCATCTCCAGGTGGAAAGGAATACGGAAGTCTTAGCATTGCCGTGCAGTACTACAGCGAGCCTGAGCTCGTCTGTATCGTGCCACGTACCGTATTCATCCCTCAACCTAATGTGGAGTCTGCTGTTATCCGTCTGAAGGTTAGAGAGCATCCTCCGGTAAAGGTGGAGAGTGAGAAGCATTTCTTTGAAGTGGTTCACGCTTCTTTCACACAGCGCCGCAAGACGATTGCTAACAATCTGAAGGCTCGTTACTTCCCTGAACAGGGACGTGAGCAGCTGGAGGCTTTACTCGCAGAAGCGGGTATTGAACCGACCCGTCGCGGAGAAACACTCAGTCTTGAAGAATACGCCCGCTTAAGCAGTGTTTTGCTAGCCGCTGGAATTGAATAAGCAATAAGAAACGGTTGTTGTCTTAAAGGACGACAACCGTTTCTCGTAGAAATATAAGGATGTTATTGTGGTGGAGCATTATACATTCTTATATTTTAAAAATATGGCGAGTTATGAACCAACTGAGGCCTTTGCCCATACGATGGGGTAGAGGTGGTGGTTGTAATGAATTTAGGAGACTTGGTCGTTCGCAAATCTTATGGCGGTGATTTAACATTTCGTGTAGATAATATTGTGCAGGATAGAGCCGTCATTAAAGGCACAGATTTCCGCCTGTTGGCGGATTCTCCTCTGGATGACCTGGTTCAAGTGCCTCCTACCCGAATAACGGAACGGGGACAGCAAGCACAGATCAAAGCGAAGGAATCACTGACACAGCTGCGGAAGGATCGTCAGGAGCAAAGTCAGCGGAGCGGGGGAACCCTAACAGAGGGGACATGGGCTCCACCGTCCAAGGAAGCTCCTTATTTTGAAGTGCCGGGTAAAGTACTGCATCTGGATGGCGATCCGGCATATTTGAATAAGAGCCTTAGTTTATACGAGCAGCTGCGGATTCCCGCTGAAGGGCATCATGTTCATGAATCTGCAATGGCTGATACGTTATACCGGCTGTTGCCCCGTGTACGCCCAGACATTGTAGTGATCACTGGTCATGATGGGGTACTGAAGCAACAGCATACTTACGATCTGTATAGTCTGAATAGCTATAAAAATTCGCAAAACTTTATAGCTGCTATTAGGGTAGCTAGGGAGTATGAGCGGAATTTTGATGCGTTGACTATTGTTGCCGGTGCTTGCCAATCTCATTTCGAGGCATTACTTGGAGCTGGGGCTAATTTTGCCAGTTCACCTGGCCGAATTTTGATCCATGCTCTGGATCCCGTGTATGTAGCCGCAAAATCATCCTTTACTTCCATCAGGGATACTGTAAATCTTAGCGATGTTCTGAATAATACCATCAGCGGCAATCAGGGTATTGGTGGTGTTGAGACCCGTGGCAGCTTCCGCATCGGAATGCCGCGACTGCAGAATCTGTCGGCGCTAAAAGTGACACCATCAGCCATTTAAGCGACAGAGATAGGTCTATGGTGTCAGGAATATAGGTAATTTGAATGGGCTGAATAGAATATCCGAAAGAAAGGGTGAGCGCTGAGCTTAACCCTTTCTTTTTTTCTTTGTAATGCCTATATTACAGATAACAAGGATATTAGTCCGGCGCTGATTTTTCGCAAAAAAATTCCGTTGACAACGAAATATGCATCAACTATAATTAATTATTTATTTGCTTTGACATTGTCCTGAAAAAGTTGTATAATGGACAAGAAAAGAGGTGGTCGTCAGGTAATGGCTAATAACGCGCTGTTGGAAATCAAACGCAGTCTTGAAGCTCACGTCGGTCATAAGATCACATTGCGTGCAAACGGAGGTCGTCGTAAAACCGTTGAACGCACAGGTGTCCTGGAAGAAACGTACCCTTCTGTATTTATTGTCAAACTGGATCAGGAGCAGCAAACTTTTAAGCGAGTCTCCTATAGCTATGCCGATATACTTACTGAATCTGTGGAAATCACAGTTTGTGAAGACGATGGGCAGATGCGGATTATGTATATTAAAGCTTAATGTTTCACGAACAGTCTCCCTTGGAGGCTGTTTTTTGTTTGCGTTTTTTGGGACAAATATTTGGTGCATGATCCGTGTTCTAAGCAAGCATACTAATTGGGCAACGGGTTAATCATTTATTTTCAAAAGGGAGGAATTCCGTAATGAGCCGCAGAAAACGAGGCATGATGTCGGAGGAACTGAAGACAGAGTTAGCCAAGGAGCTGGGTTTTTATGAAACCGTAGAACGTGAGGGCTGGGGTGGTATTACAACTCAAGACGCTGGCAACATGGTGAAAAAAGCGATACAGCTTGCCGAACAGGCCGCGCGGAAATCTTAAACTTTAGGCTATAAAGTGAATATTACTGAAAAAGGGTGCGTCTAAATGGCGACACCCTTTTATTATTGGACTTCATTAGAAGTTTCTCATATAATATGTTAAGTTGTTTTTACGGGAAAAGCTGAAGGTGGGTGAACGCCTTGAAAATGTATGAAAAGGCACCAGCTAAAATTAATTTGATGCTGGATGTGCTGCACAAACGTGCTGACGGTTTTCATGAGGTGGAAATGATTATGACCATGGTAGATTTAGCAGATCGCTTAGAGCTGTCTGAGCTGCCAAGGGATACTATTATAATATCAAGTCAGGCTGGTTATATTCCCCTGGACGAGAAAAATTTAGCTTTCCAGGCGGCAAGGCTTATTAAAGACCGTTATAACGTGAAGAGTGGGGTACATATCCATCTGGATAAAAGAATTCCGGTTGCGGCTGGCCTGGCTGGCGGCAGCAGTGATGCCGCAGCTACGCTACGCGGTCTAAACCGTCTGTGGCGTCTGGGTATTCCTGCGCAGGAGCTACAGGAGCTTGGCGCTGAGCTAGGTTCAGATGTACCTTTCTGCGTCACAGGGGGCACAGCCTTGGCTACAGGACGAGGCGAAAAGCTGACGCCAATCAATAACCCGCCACAATGCTGGGTTGTGTTGGCGAAACCACCGATCAACGTATCGACTGCAGAAGTGTATGGACGCGTTCGGAGCAATAATATAGCGGTTCATCCTTCTGCTCGAAAGATGCAGCAAGCGATAGAAGCTGGAGACTTTGGGGGCGTGTGCAACCATCTAGGCAACGTGCTTGAAGATGTTACCCTAAAGCTGCATCCAGAGGTTCAGCAGCTCAAGGAAGCGATGATAAAGCTTGGAGCAGATGGCGTACTGATGTCAGGCAGCGGACCTACCGTATTCGGATTAGTGTCCAAGCAGTCTAAAGTAGCAAGGATTTACAACGGACTGCGAGGGTTCTGCAAGGAAGTCTACGCAGTGAGATCACTGAATTAGTCTGCTTCTCTTGTGTAAACCCGTACAAAAGTGATATATTTTTCTAAAATATTCGGTTTTGGCGAGGAGCATTCCGTGAAGAAATTAAAAAGAAGCCAACGTTTGGTAGACATGACTCAGTTTTTACTTGAGCGGCCGCATGAACTACTGCCGCTGTCTATATTTTCCGATCGCTATGGAGCGGCTAAGTCCTCCATCAGTGAAGATTTGGCAATCATAAAAGAAGTATTTGAAGGTGAAGGCATCGGAGAGCTGCAGACTTTAGCTGGTGCAGCGGGTGGAGTACGTTATATCCCAGTTATGCCTAAAGATATGGCGCTTACCTTTGTGCAGCGCTTATGTGTGCAGCTAGAGCAGACTGACCGGATATTGCCTGGCGGTTATTTGTATATGTCGGATCTACTTGGGTTGCCGTCTTTGATGGAACAGGCGGGTAAGATCATCGCAACGGCGTTTTACGGATCGGAAATCGATGTGGTGATGACCGTTGAAACGAAAGGCATTCCACTAGCCTATGCAACAGCAGCACAGCTAGGCTTGCCGGTAGTGCTTGTGCGACGTGACCATCAGGTTACAGAGGGATCAGCAGTAAGTATTAACTACGTATCAGGATCTCATAAAAGCATACACACAATGTCTCTCTCCAGACGGGCACTCAAGGAGAAATCGCGAGTACTTATCGTAGATGACTTCATGAAGGCGGGAGGGACTGTACGTGGTATGGTGGATCTGCTCGGTGAATTTAATGCCGAGGTTGCTGGGGTAGGCGTTTTAGTGGAATCAGGCGCTGTAGAGACGGAAGAGCGTCTTTTGCACGATTACGTGTCCTTGGTAAAACTAAGTGAAGTAGACTCCAAAGAGCGGAGAATTTCGGCGCATCCGGGCAACTACTTTTCCTCTTGATTAGCCATTCTTTTACATTTTCAAAAAGCGTGGAAATTGTCGAAAACGTAAGGAATATTAAGAAAACTACTCGATGTATGTCGAAAACAACATATCCCAAAAAATATATTTCTTTTTTAGGTATTTTATGGAATGAAAAAGAAGGAATTCGCTTTGCTGTGTGGAATTATACACCAAGTCTCTGATGGAAAAAGGTGGTGAACACACACATGCAAATTACGGATGTCAGACTCCGCCGCGTTAACTCTGAGGGGAGAATGAAAGCAATCGCATCCATTACCATCGATAACGAGTTTGTTGTTCATGACATTCGCGTCATCGATGGCAATAATGGGATGTTTGTTGCAATGCCCAGCAAGCGTACACCGGACGGCGAATTCCGCGATATCGCGCACCCGATCTCTTCGGGAACACGCGAAAAGATTCAATCCGCGGTTCTGGCCGAGTACGATCGCGCCGCTACGGAAGAAGAAGAAGTTATTGAAGAGGGAGCTTAGGCTTCCTCGGAAGACTGCTACCTTTTGGGTGGCGTAGGATCCGCCGTTTTTGATAAGATCACACCGACATACACTTCATGAATTAGCAGCCTGATCTTGCAAGAAAAGCTATTGCTGGTGAAGGATTTGACGACATCTTCGAAAGGCAGCGATAAATGCTTTTCTAACTTGGGGTTTATAGAAAAGAGAACCATGACTTCATGGTTCTCTTTTCTTTTTGCCCGGAATGAGATATATTCAGTAGTGAGTTCAAGAGTAGGAGGTTGGCATTCTTGAAAAGAATGGCTGTAGTACTTGCCGCAGGTCAAGGCAAGCGAATGAAATCTAAATTATATAAGGTGCTGCACCCCGTTTGCGGTAAGCCGATGGTAGGGCACGTGCTTGATACAGTAAAAGCGACCGGATGCCAGCGCACCGTTGTTGTCGTTGGGCATGGCGCAGAGAAAGTTAAGGCCTATGTAGGTGAAGGCGCAGAATACGTGCTGCAGGAAACTCAGCTCGGCACTGGCCATGCTGTCAAACAAGCAAAGGATTTACTTGCTGGTGAAGAAGGAACAACTATAGTTATTTGTGGAGACACACCACTTGTAACCACAGAAACTCTAGAAGGACTCATGGCGCTTCATGAACAGCGTAATGCGGCTGCAACCGTATTGACAGCTGTTATGGAAAAGCCTACAGGCTACGGAAGAATTATTCGTGGTGAAGATGGCGGCGTTCTGAAGATTGTAGAGCAGAAGGATTGCACTACTGAAGAAGATGCGGTTCAAGAAATCAATACAGGCACTTATTGTTTTGATAATGCTAAATTATTTGCTGCACTCGAGAAGGTAACGAACAGTAATAACCAGCAGGAGTATTATTTGACTGATGTGATTGGGATTCTTCGTTCACAAGGGGATACCGTACTAGGATATCAGACCCATGACGCAGCTGAGTCTATCGGCGTTAATGATCGTTTAGCTTTGTCCGAAGCGGAAGCCTTTATGCGTCAACGTATTAATCGTAAACACATGCTAGGCGGTGTGACCATCATTGATCCAGCCTCCACTTATATCGGGGCAGATGTAGTTATCGGATCAGATACTACGCTTTATCCAGGAACCATCCTGAAAGGGAAGACTGTAATCGGGGACAATTGTGTGATCGGACCCGCTAGTGAAATCGAAGACTGTCAGATTATGGATGATGCAACGATTAAGCAGTCCGTATTGAATCAAGCTCAAGTCGGCGCACGGACAACCGTTGGGCCTTTTGCCTATTTGCGTCCAGGCTCTGTGCTTGGAGAAGAAGTTAAGGTTGGAGATTTCGTCGAGATCAAGAATGCTACGATTGGTGACGGTTCAAAAGTGTCACATCTTAGTTATGTCGGCGACGCATCTGTAGGTAAGAATGTAAACGTCGGGTGCGGTGCGATTACCGTTAACTACGACGGGTATAATAAATTCAAGACAACAATCGCAGACGATGCCTTTATTGGCAGTAATGTTAACCTTATTGCTCCAGTTACTGTGGGCAAAGGGGCTTTTGTTGTAGCAGGTTCGACAATTACACGTTCCGTTTCCGAGAACGATCTGGCTGTAGCTAGAGTAAGACAAGAGAACAAACCGGGATATGCAGAGAAGATCCGTTCCCGTGCAAAAGCGAAGAAAGACCACTCGAGTCCATCGTAAAGCGTTGCTAAGAAGCGCCGGACGGACTTATATTTCCGCGCCGGCGCCTTTGGAAAGCTAAATTCCGTCACGGAGGGTTTATATTTTATGACTTATTGTGATTCCAAGTTAAAGATTTTCACCTGTAACTCCAATCCTAAGCTAGCTAGTCAAATTGCTGATTACATCGGAATTCCGATGGGTGAATCACACACCACAAGTTTCAGCGATGGAGAAATTCAGGTCAAGCTGTCAGAAAGCGTTCGGGGATGCCATGTTTATATTGTTCAATCCACTTGTGGCCCTGTAAATGATAACCTGATGGAGCTTTTGGTTATGGTAGATGCGCTTAAACGTGCCTCCGCAAAAAGCATCAACGTGGTTATCCCTTACTACGGATATGCCCGTCAAGATCGTAAAGCCCGTTCCCGTGACCCCATTACCGCTAAGCTGGTAGCGAATCTAATTGAAAAGGCTGGCGCTCACCGTGTAATCACGATGGATCTTCATGCCATGCAGATTCAAGGATTCTTCGATATTCCAGTGGATCACTTGCTTGGTGTACCGATTCTGGCTCAGTATTTCCGTTCCAAGCAAATTGAGAACCCAGTTGTCGTATCGCCGGACCATGGCGGTGTAGTACGTGCAAGAAAGCTCGCTGATTTCCTGAACGCTCCACTGGCTATTATAGACAAGCGTCGTCCAGAACCTAATGTCAGCGAAGTTATGAACATCATCGGTAATATCGAAGGCAAAACAGCCATCCTGATCGATGATATCATCGATACCGCTGGAACTATCGTACTTGGTGCTAATGCTTTGATGGAAGGCGGCGTGAAGGAAGTATACGCATGCTGTACACACCCAGTATTGTCTGGTCCTGCACACGAGCGTCTGGAGAACTCTCCAATCAAAGAAATTATCGTGACGGATACCATTCCAATTCGCAGCGCGAATCCAACCTCTAAGCTCAAGGTGTTGTCCGTGGCTCCACTTATGGGTGAGGCAATTATCCGCGTTCATGAAGAGTTGTCGATTAGTAAATTGTTCGAGATTGAATAAATATAACGAATGAATAGTACAAAAGGGTTACACCTCCGTTCTCGGAGATGTAACCCTTATCGGCGTGCTACAGGTAGAACTACTCGATTTAGTATCCGGGGCGGGAGACAAAGGTGAATAAACTGCGGTTATAGAGTGTCCCTTGTAGCTCCACGAAAGCTTCGTCTACCGCTGTTAATACACCGATATCAATATGCACGTCGCCCTTGTATATTTCCACGGGCACAGCATATTGGATGTGGTACTGAAAATGGCGTTGATGTGTCAATAATTCGCCTTTGTGCGGCATAGGTTATCACCTGTCTTCGGAGTATAATTTCGCTCTGGTTGCACAGAGATATGTAGATTAGATCTATTGTACCAAAAACGGAGTCCTCTTGCCGGAGAGCCCGGATGGAAAGGAAAGGTTCGATAATGAAATGGATTGTCGGATTGGGAAATCCCGGAACACAGTATGCGAAAACAAGGCATAATGTTGGTTTTATGGCTTTGGATGAGCTTGCTGCCCAGAACGGAATTGCCTTCAACCAGAGCAAATGTAAATCCGTCATCGGTGAAGGGATCATTGGTGGCGTCAAAACCGTATTGATTAAGCCCATGACCTTTATGAACTTGTCCGGTGAAGCCGTTCGCGCTTATATGGATTATTACAAAGTTCAACTTGAAGATATGATCGTCGTTTATGATGATTTGGATACAGAAATCGGAAAAATCCGCTTGCGCTATCAAGGAAGTGCTGGTGGACATAATGGAATTAAATCCATCATACAGCATGTAGGAACACAGAATTTCAATCGGGTACGAATGGGTATTTCTCGTCCTGAGCCAGGTTTTGCTATTGTCGATTATGTACTTTCTACTTTTCCTAAGAAGGAAAGCGATCCGCTTAAGCAAATGATCCTTAATACTTGTGATGCACTGGAATACAGCTTACAGCATTCATTCGAGCAGACGATGGCTAAGTTCAATGGTTAATCTGTAAACCCTGTCGTTTTTAAGGCTAAAGATGAAGCTGCCCGGACATACTGAAGGTATATAGTACCTTCAGGAGGCATATAGATGGCAATAAACTATGTTTGTAGGCACTGTAAGACATCTCTAGGCAGTATTAATAGAACTGATGTTACAGAAATGCAGTTGGGCCTTCATTCCTTGACCCCTGCGGAGCGCAGAGATATAATAGCGTATAATTCAGAAGGTGAAATCACGGTAAAGGTTACTTGCGACTATTGCAAGGAGGCTTTAGAGAACAATCCGGAGCTTAGCCTGCTGACAAGTCCGCTTCAGTAAGGTGGAAGCGCCTGTCTCTATCGTCATCCGCAAGCCTTGGCGTTACAGCTGAGGCTTCTTTTCGATTCCAATCATAATAGGTGACGGTGGCTATACCACCGTTAGCCTGTTTAGTAAGAGAGGTGCGCCTGTTGTTACAAGGTCTTATAGAAGCTTTTTCCAAGGATCCCGATTTCCAGTCTATCACCCATGGTGTTGCTGCAGGTATGAAAGAGCAGCTCATTTCGGGGCTTACAGGTTCTGCTAGACAGATTATGCTTGCAGCATTACATGAAGAGACAACTCGTCCCTTACTTGTAGTGACTCATAATATGTTTTCGGCCCAGAAGATGGCCGATGATTTGCAGGAAGCGCTTTCTCCTGACCGGGTTCTGCTTTATCCTGCCAATGAACTAGTGGCTGCAGAAGCGGCTGTATCAAGCCCAGAGACACTGGCTCAGCGTATAGATGTGCTGACCAAATGTGCTCAGGGCTTCCGTGGTATTGTTGTAGTTCCTTACTCAGGAGTGCGTAGATTGCTGCCAGCCCCAGAGGTTATGGCAGAGGCTCAAGTCACCGTTTCCCAAGATGGAACGCTTGCTCTGGATGAATTTTTGATGTCCATGATTGAAATGGGCTATGAAAGAGTAGAGCGGGTTGAAAATCGTGGTGAACTAAGCGTACGGGGTGGAATAATTGATTTTTATCCAATGACATCTCCTTTGGCTTATCGGGTTGAGTTATTTGACGATGAGGTTGATTCCATAAGAACTTTTGATCCAGTGGATCAGCGTTCTATTGATAAGGTACGTAGTGTGAAGATTACACCGGCTAAAGAGATTATAGCTAGTAGATTGCGCCAGGAATCTGCTTCTGCTGAAGCCTCAGCTATGATGGAGCGACAGTTGGAGAAGATGGCGGATCGCCAGGCGAAGCTCAGGCTGCGGGAAGAAATTGGCCGTGAGCTGGAAATGCTGCGGGAAGGTACTTATTTCCCGGAGATCTATAAATATATCAGTCTTTTATATCCTGAACGCTCTCATTTATTTGATTACATGGCCCAGGATACCATTCTTATTCTAGATGAGCCTACAAGACTGCTCGAAACGGCGAGACAGCTTGAACGGGATGAATCGGAATGGAACCTGCATTTGCTGCAAAACGGCAAATCATTGCCGGATCTAGATCTCTCTGTGGATACGGATGTTGTTATGTATCAGCGCCCGTTCCAAAGTCTGTTTATGTCAATCTTTTTACGTCAGGTTCCGCATATTCAGCCTCAGAACATTCTTGGATTTATCAGTCGTGGAATGCAGGATTTCCATGGACAGATGAATGTGTTGAAATCGGAAATGGAGCGTTGGCAGAAGTCCGGTGTTAAGGTAATGATGCTTGCGAGCAGTGAGGAACGGATTGAACGAGTGCGCAGAGTTCTTTATGATTACGGCATTAACGAGCCGATGATTATACAAGGAAATCTGGGTTCTGGTTTTGAGCTGCCCTCTATTCATCTAGCTGTTATAACGGAGGGAGAAATGTTCTCTCAGAAGCAGCGGAAGGCACGGAAGATCTCCAAAGGAATAGATAATGCAGAACGGATCAAGAGTTACACAGAGCTGAAAATCGGTGATTATGTCGTCCATCAGAACCATGGTATCGGCAAATATATGGGAATTGGCACGCTTGAGGTCAGCGGTATTCATCGTGACTACATGCATATTTTGTATGCTGGCGGCGATAAGCTCTCAGTTCCGATTGAGCAGATTGATCTAATTCAGAAATATGTCGGTTCCGAAGATAAAGAGCCGAAAGTATATAAGCTAGGCGGCAATGAATGGACACGAGTGACCAATAAGGTTCGTTCCTCCGTTCAGAATATTGCTGATGATTTGATAAAACTATATGCTGAGCGCCAAAGTGCCGCAGGGTATGGCTTTGAAAAGGACACACAGGAACAGCATGAATTTGAAGAAATGTTCCCTTACGAGGAGACCCGAGATCAGCTTCGGGCTATCGAAGAGATTAAGAAGGATATGGAACAAAACCGGCCAATGGACCGATTGCTTTGCGGTGATGTTGGGTATGGTAAGACTGAAGTGGCTATTCGGGCGGCTTTTAAATCAGCGATTGAAGGTAAACAGGTGGCGGTGCTAGTACCGACAACAATTTTGGCTCAGCAGCATTATGAGACCTTCCGGGAACGTTTCGCTAATTACCCGCTTAATATTCAGGTCTTAAGTCGTTTTCGCAGCCGTAAAGAGCAGAACGAGACGATTAAAGGCGTTAGGGCAGGAACTGTCGACGTAGTTATCGGTACACATCGTCTGTTATCTCAGGACCTTGTATTCAAGGATCTGGGGTTATTAATTGTGGATGAAGAACAGCGTTTCGGCGTGACTCATAAAGAAAAGCTGAAAAAGCTGAAAACAAATGTAGACGTTCTTACACTGACTGCAACTCCAATACCCCGTACGCTACATATGTCGATGCTCGGAGTGCGGGATCTGTCTGTCATTGAGACCCCACCAGAGAACAGATTCCCTGTGCAGACGTATGTGGTAGAGCATAGCCAGACTCTTACACGGGAAGCTGTAGAGCGGGAATTAGCTCGCGGTGGTCAAGTCTATTATCTCTATAATCGTGTGCAGGGCATTCAAGAAATGGCCGCTCAAATCTCTATGCTTGTTCCTGAGGCTAGAGTTGGCATCGGACATGGTCAAATGTCGGAATCTGAGCTGGAGAAGACCATTCTCGATTTCCTTGACGGAGAATACGATGTGCTCGTCAGCACAAGTATTATTGAGACGGGCGTAGATATTCCGAACGTTAATACACTTATTGTGCATGATGCGGATAAAATGGGCTTGTCTCAGCTCTATCAGCTGCGTGGACGTGTAGGCCGGTCCAATCGGATCGCTTACGCTTATTTCACGTATCAACGGGACAAGGTTCTGACAGAGGTTGCAGAGAAACGTCTGCAGTCTATTAAGGAATTTACGGAGCTGGGCTCTGGTTTCAAAATAGCGATGCGAGATCTGTCTATTCGCGGGGCTGGTAACTTGCTGGGTGCAGAGCAGCATGGCTTTATCGCATCCGTGGGATTTGATCTGTACTCACAAATGTTAGCGGAGGAAATACGTAAGCGTAAGGTTACTGTGCTCGGGGAGGAAGATACGTCCCTTAAAGAAGGCAATACAGTCATTGATTTGTCGATTGACGCGTATCTGCCGTCAGAGTATATTTACGACAGTATCCAGAAAATTGAAATTTATAAAAAAGTGGCGGCAGTAACCTCCTTCGATGATGCTTCCGAGCTTGAAGATGAGCTCTTGGATCGGTTCGGTGAGTTACCTGAAGCCGTGGTAAATCTACTATCGGTCGCTCGTCTGAAAGTGTATGGAAAAATGTATGGCATTGATTCCATGATTAGACGCGGAGATGATGTTACCTTGAATTTCTATGAGGGAAGTCTCGGCGCTTTAGACACAGCGAAACTCGCCAAAGTTGGAAATAGCTTCGAAAGACGTGTACAATTTGATAGGGATGCGAAAGCCAGTATCCGGGTCAAATCGAAAGATTTAAGTGATAAACAGCTGCTTGACTTGCTTGAACAGTTTCTTAAGGAAGCTAAACAGTCTTTTAAATCGAAGGGAGAACTACACAATGTCGTTAAATAAAACAAAATCATGGAAAGTGCTGCTCGTTTCATTGGCAGCGGCAGTTTCCTTTTCTATGCTAGCAGCATGTGGAAATAGTGCTGATGATAATCAAGCCGTAGCCACTTATAAAGGTGGAACGATTACACAAAAGGAATTCGCAATGGATCAAAAAATCATGAAATTTCTTTCTCCACAACAAGCGCAATATTTAGAGATTGATGCGTTTAAGGAGTCCATTCTGAAGCAAGAAGTGGGCTTTGAATATTTGGCTTCCCAAGCAACGGATGAAGCGAAAAAGCAAGCGGAGAAAGAAGCCGATACTCAAATTGCAAGCATTAAGGAACAATTGGGCGATACCTATAAGAAGACACTGAAAGACGCTGACGTCACTGAGAAAGATAT
Organism: Paenibacillus sp. FSL H7-0716; assembly: GCF_038002705.1. Taxonomy (NCBI): domain Bacteria; kingdom Bacillati; phylum Bacillota; class Bacilli; order Caryophanales; family Paenibacillaceae; genus Paenibacillus; species Paenibacillus sp. FSL H7-0716. The sequence goes on along the minus strand of NZ_JBBODA010000034.1, from coordinate 33,445 downwards.
CCGTACTTATATGGAGCGTGTGCTGACAGTTTATCAGGATATGCTGCTTAAAGTGACTGATGATCAAGTTGTCAAAGAATTCGAAGCGACCAAAGGCGACTTTACGGTTGCCACACTACGTCATGTGCTAATTGGTCTGACAGATGCAGACAACAAAGAGCGTACCAGCGAAGAAGCGCTTAAAATAGCGAAAGAAGTTAAGGCGAAGCTGGATGGCGGGGCTGATTTCGCAGCCATCGCTAAGGAATATTCTGACGATACTGGCTCTAAAGAGGCAGGCGGAGAATATAAAGATAAAGCTGTAGGCACATATGTGGAGGAGTTTAAGAAGGCTGCTCAGACCTTGCCTCTAAATACCGTCAGTGATCCTGTAGAAACTTCTTACGGTTACCACATCATCAAGGTGGAGTCCCGTACAGACAAGACTTTTGACCAGTTAACGGATGAGCAAAAAGAAGGCATTAAGAGCTCAATCGTATCCAAGAACCTCGAAACGTTCATGGAAAAGGATCTGGAAGGCATTATTGAGAACATCAATCTGCCAAAAAGCTCTGCTGCCGCAGATGAAACCGGAACAAATAGCGGAACAGAAGCCACTACAGCTCCAAGCGCATCCCCAAGTGCATCTCCAAGTGCTACAGATGCAGCTGAATAAACATCGGTAAATATGGACAAGCTTACCTTAGAAAAGCCATCTTCACTTAATGTGAAGATGGCTTTTTATTTCGCAGAAACGGTTGTAGAACTACCTTTATCTTGATGCAGATATTAATACATGTCAGCTTATGTATAAGGATCTGGGAAGAGATGAATACTATGGTCAGATATTACGATAAATCACTGGGATTATCCTTTCCCATAATGGACAGTAGTAAGACCATACTTCTTAAGAAAGCGGGGCACATGTGAAATGAAAGCTACTGGAATTGTTCGCCGTATTGATGACCTCGGACGCGTGGTTATTCCCAAAGAAATTAGACGTACTCTTCGTATTAGAGAAGGAGACCCACTGGAAATATTCGTCGATCGGGACGGTGAAGTCATCCTCAAGAAATATTCTCCGATTGGTGAGTTGGGTGACTTTGCAAAAGAGTACGCAGAGTCATTGTTCGAAGGTACTGGGCACATCACGATGATTGCTGATCGTGACACCTTCATTGCCCTTGCAGGCGGCTCCAAAAAAGATTATTTGGAGAAACAGGTGGGAGTGCTGCTGGAGAAAGTCATGGACAGCCGTAAGACTGTGTTAGAAACCAATGAAGGCAGTTATGAAATCGCTAAAGATCATCCGGATTTGGTGTCCTCATATGTAGCCTCACCGATCATTTCCGGTGGAGATCCTATTGGTTGTGTAGTGATGGTGAGCAAGGATGATTCGGCGAAGATGGCGCAAATGGAAATAAAAATGGCCGAAACGGCTGCCGCTTTCCTGGGCAAACAAATGGAGCAGTAATCTTAATTTAGACCCCGCTTTCCTTTTGGTAAGATATACAAAGGGCAAACGGGGTTTTGTCGTTTACACAAAACCGTTTCTACTTGTGGGCGTACATACGTTATAATATAGAAATTCATCCCATCAAAGTTGTAGAAGCAGGTATTATATGAAATCTAATACACAAACATCACGATTGCTGCAAGGCGCATTTATCCTTAGTGCCGCGGCCATTATCTCAAAGCTTATTGGTACACTTCAAAAAATTCCGCTGCAAAATCTAGGCGGAGATGCTGTATTTGGTATATACAACACAGTGTATCCCTTGTATACGATGCTGTTAACAGTAGCTATGCTAGGTCTGCCTGCGGCGATCTCCAAATTTGTCGCCGAAGCTTCGGCTGGGAGACGCGATGAAGAAGGCCGGCGGATTCTATTATTATCTGCGCTAATTACAGGCATCAGCGGCTTGGTTATCGGCGCCATCACCTATGCAGGTGCACCCATCATTGCCGAATGGGTAGGTAACTCACATGTAATGGCTGCCTTGCGGACAAGCGCCTGGGGGTTGGCTGTTGTTCCTGTCATGTCGGCCATACGCGGGTATTTTCAGGGGCTGCATAATATGGTTCCTACTGCCGTGTCACAGATTGTAGAGCAGTCTGTACGGGTTACAGTGATGATTGTTCTTCTTTTATATCTCACTTCGCAGGGAGCAGGAGCTGAGAGCATCGCTGCAGGCGCGCTGCTTGGTTCTGCCGGAGGGGGAGCCGCAGGGCTTGTAATTATGCTGCTGTACTTGAGACGTCACCGCCGGAGGGTAAAACAGGAAGCTGCTGCTGAAGTAGCTGCTGCTGTCGAAAGTCAGCGTGTAAGAGCGCTGGATGCAGGACATGGACTAGGTTCCAAGCAAGGGTTTATGGGCATTAAAGCAGGTACACTGCTGGCTTATGGAATTCCCGTAATGTTAGGTGCACTGGCTATGCCTCTTATCGGTCTTGTAGATGTATTCACTGTGCCTCGACTGCTGTCGTCTGACGGAAGTGAAGTAGCTGCGATGGCCCAGTTTGGTGTGTACAATCGGGGTTTGCCACTTGTGCAGATTATAACGATGATTGCCACCTCACTATCTGTTGTGTTCATTCCAGCTTTGGCGGAAGCGAAGTACAAGGGAGATATGAAGCTGATTGAGACCCGCTGCAGCTTGTCGCTGCGTTGGTTCTGGCTGTTAGGTCTAGCGGCCTCAGCGGGCCTTGCAGTGCTTGCTGAGCCGATTAATATGGCTCTTTACGGCGATACCGCTGGCAGCAGCACAATGACTTGGCTGGCTTTTACCGCTGTTGGCGGTACAGTCAGCATCATCTCTGCTGCGCTCCTGCAGGGCCTCGGCTACGTGCGCGCCCCGGCCCTGCACCTTTTGGCCGCCGCGCTGCTCAAGGCGGCCCTGAACCTGCTGCTGGTTCCGCAGCAGGGTATTACCGGCGCGGCCATTGCTGGCGTGGCCGCGCATTCGTTCGCAGCAGCGCTGGCCTGAATGTGGCGCTGCTGGCGCGACTTGTCGCCCTGCGCCCTGCCCCTGGCGCCGTCCTGGCGAAGCCGGCGCTGGTGATCGCCGCCATGAGTCTGGCGGCGGTAGGCACGGCCTGGCCGCCGAAGCGGTACTCGGCGGCATGGGTATCGCGTTGCCGCCGCAGCTGCCAGCTGGGGCACTGGCGCCGCGGCTACGGCCGCTGGCATCGGCGGCGGACGCACCGCCAGCTTGGCGCAGAGCCTGCTCGGGGTACTCGCAGGCTGCGTTGTGTTTGCCGTAGGTGCGGTGGTGCTGCGGCTGCTCAGCGAAAGCGAGCTTCGCCAGCTTCCGGGCATCGGCCCGTCTCTGGCGGACAAGTTCAAGAAGCTGCGTTTATTTCCATAATTAACTCGCTTAAAAGGAGGAACAGATATGAGTGCAACATTAACAGTTGTTGGTCTCGGGTCAGGTAATCCCGATCGGCTGACACTAGGAATTATAAAAAAACTGAAGGCAGCATCCGTTGTCTACGTTCGTACCCAAGAGCATCCAGTTATGGCTGCTCTCACCGAGCTTGAAATCGCTACGCAATCCTTTGATGGACTGTATGAAACATTAGCTTCGTTTCCTGAGGTCTATGCTGCAATTACTTCAAAATTGATTGAAGAGGCTCGCTCCTCCGCAGACGGCACAGATATTGTCTATGCGGTTCCGGGGCACCCCATGGTTGCAGAGTCAGCTGTTTCACAGCTGCGTCAGCGTTGCCCGGAAGAAGGAATAGAACTGCAAATATTAGGCGGGGAGAGTTTTCTGGATGAGGCGTTTGTGCGACTGGGGTTCGACCCTATTGAAGGCTTCCAGTTATTAGATGCTTCAGGCATTCGCAGCGCTCAGCTTCAGCCTGAATTGCATACTCTGATTGGCCAGGTTTATGACAGCTTTACAGCTTCGGAGACAAAGTTATGTCTGATGGAGCTGTATCCACCCGAATATGAAGTGGTGGTGGGTCATGCCCTTGGCGTGGAGAACGAAGAAAGCATTGTGACTGTTCCTCTGTACGAATTGGACCGGCTTGAGGGTTATGGTAATTTGTCTCTGGTCTATGTACCTGCCAATCGTGAGGAGAAGCTAAGAAATCGTACTTTCGCTCGTTTGCATGAGATTGTCGATATTTTGCGCAGTCCGGACGGCTGTCCGTGGGATCGGGAGCAGACTCATGAATCTTTGCGTAAAAATCTAATCGAAGAAACCTACGAAGTGCTTGAGACGATTGATGAGGATGACCCAGACCATATGAAAGAGGAGCTGGGCGATCTTTTGCTGCAGATCATGCTGCACTCCCAAATGGAAGAGGAACTGGGCACGTTTAACGTATTTGACGTCATAGAAGGACTGAATGATAAGCTTATCTTCCGCCATCCCCATGTATTTGGTGACAAGAATGCGAATGACGCTGAAGAAGCTCTGATCAATTGGGAGGGCATGAAGGCAGAGGAGAAGCGGCGTAAAGGCGTGAAGCCAGAGGAATTATCCGTCCTCAGTGGGGTTCCGCGTGATTTGCCTGCTCTTATGAAGGCGTACAAGCTTCAGAAAAAAGCATCCAAGGTAGGCTTTGATTGGGACAACGCTACGGATTGCTTAGCTAAGGTTCGTGAAGAAATAGAAGAGCTGCAAGAAGCCATCGATACTGATGCAGCCGCCGAGGATCAAATCCTGGAGCTGGGCGATCTATTATTTGCTGTTACCAATGTTGCCCGATTTATTGGCGCAGATCCGGAAGAAGCTTTAACCCGGACCAACCGCAAATTTGTGCGTCGGTTTCAGTATATCGAGCAAAGTCTGCGAGCCAAGGGTATGAGTGTAGAAGATAGCAGCTTGGAAGAGATGGAAGAGTTGTGGCAGGAGGCAAAGACTGAGGAACGAAAAGTATAGTAATTTTCTCAGACTATGTACGGTATACGGACCTTAAGATGAGGCAATGCTGTGAAAGTAGCATTCATCTCTGATTTAGATTATGGCGAGTAGTTTAATAGTGCTATAGAATAGATTCTGCGACGATTTCTGAGAAATAACTGTTTCTTTTTTTAAAAAACGACGATTCGTGGCAGGATTTTAAGATGACATCAAGAATATCATAAAGACGAAATGACGGCTTGCCCCATAATATGGCGGTGAATCTCGTTTCATTTATTTTTTCGTATCCTAGGAGGAACTTTAAATTATGAACAAGACAGATTTGGTAAACAACATTTCCGAGAAAAACGGATTGGCAAAAAAAGATGTAGAAGCAGTATTGAACGGATTCTTGGGTGAGATCACAGAAGCTTTGGCAAAAGGCGATAAAGTTCAACTGATCGGTTTCGGTACATTCGAAACTCGTAAACGTGCAGGACGTACTGGTCGCAACCCGCAAACGGGCACAACGATTGAAATTCCAGAATCAACTGTACCGGCATTCAAAGCTGGTAACAAGCTTAAAGAAGCCGTTAACTAATGCGTCTTGACAAATTCCTGAAAGTGTCCCGATTAATCAAGCGCCGTACAGTGGCCAAGGATGTGTCCGAACAAGGCCGGGTGCTGATTAACGGGCGGGAATCTAAACCAAGTAGTGCAGTTAAGATCGGTGACGAGATTACTGTGCAATTTGGACAAAAGCTTGTAACGGTCAAAGTCGAAAAGCTAGTCGAAACGACACGCAAGGACGAAGCCGCTGGTATGTATACTCTACTTCGGGAAGAGCCTGTGGCCAAAAGCACCGGGTTGGACTGGTAGGAGTAACATAGTTAATAGTAAAAAAGAAGGCACAACTTTACATATTGTAGAGTTGTGCCTTCTTTTTTCTTTTTTATCTCTCTTATTTTAGTGGATTGGAATGTTCTATAACTTCTTCTACTGCCATAGATTAGAGGTAAGAAGGAGGGGTACATGCTATGATCGAGCCAGGAAAGGTAAATAAACAGCATGATCTGCACATGCGCAGTCGTAAACAGCTAGAGTTGACGGGCGTGCAAAATGTGGAGAGCTTTGATAGCGAGGAATTTTTGCTTCGTACAGAACTCGGCCATCTCACCATTCGCGGGAATCATTTACATATCAAAAATTTAAGTCTGGAGAATGGACTGTTGTCCTTGGAGGGCAATGTACATTCCCTGATTTATCTAGATCCCGGATCGCAGGGCAAAAATAAAGGTCTACTCGGTAAGCTATTTAAATGAATCCTGCAGTTCAGTGGCTGACGCTGTTCTACATGATATTGGCCGGGGTGACAATGGGACTGGCCTATGACAGCTACCGGGTGCTGTCGCTCAAGTTCAATTTTCCCAAATGGCTGAATGCCATGCTTGACCTGCTGTATTGGCTTTGTGCTGCCTTGTTTGTTTTTAGAATGCTCTATGCCGGAAATCAGGGGCAATTGCGATTTTATGTCTTTTTAGGTTTATTTCTAGGAATATGGATCTATTTTTTGATCTTCAGTGTTACGGTGCGGCGTTTTGTGTTAATGTTAATTCAATCGGTTCAGTATATGTGCAGATTGCTATGGAGACTTGTGGAGATTCTAATAGGTAAACCTCTTCGCTGGCTTTGGCGCCTTATTATAGGGGTGCTAGTGCTGCTAGGTCGTATTCTATTATTCATCCTTAAGCTTCTGCTGCGTCTAACGAAGCCAATTTGGGTATTACCAGTAAGGTGGATTTCTCCATGGTTATCTCGGCTTAAGCATAGCGCCTGGATCGTGAAGATTTCTGGATGGATTACCAAATGGCGGAAACGCTGACCTTTGAATTAGGGGGTACGCTGCATGAACAGATTCACTGCGGAAGAGAAAAGTAATCCTAGCAAAAATTCGGCCGCAGGCGCGAAGAGAAGAAGAGTCATGTGGATTCTCTTTGTGGCAGTATTTTTTGGCTGGGCGGGTTATACTTACTTCAATCAAAGTGCGGCAATTACGGACAAGGGCGAGCAACTCGCCAAGAAACAAAAGACTAGTGAGAGCGTCACGGCATCTTTGAATCAACTGAAATATGAAGTGTCCAGACTTAATGATGATGAGTATATTGGCCAATTAGCGCGTAAATGGTACAATATCTATCCTCAAGGGGAAACTCCTATTCGAACAGAGCAATCAGAGCAATAATACCGGCTAAAAGAGGCTTTTACTCTGTTGCCTTGCTTTGCTCTTTACTGTATAATCAAATCACCGCAGACAGGATGACCTTAATATTCGTCTGTATATTTTTAAGGGAGGATCATTTTATTCTATGGCAATTGAAGTGGGCACCAAGTTAGAAGGCAAAGTGACAGGCATCACGCATTTCGGAGCATTTGTGGATCTGTCAGGAGGTGTCACAGGTCTCGTTCACATCTCGGAAATCGCCGATAATTACGTCAAGGATGTTAACGATCATCTGAAGATTAGTGATGTAGTAACCGTCAAGGTGATCAACGTCGATAAGGACGGCAAGATCGGACTTTCCATTAAGCAGGCTGTTGACAAGCCAGCATCGGAAGTACGTCCGCCTAGAGCTCCAAGACCAGAACGTCCTAGCGGCGGAGACCGTTTCGGCGGCGGTGGCGGCAGTGGTGGAGGCGGCGGTGGATTCAATCGTGAACGGGGTGGGCGTCCATTTAAGCCTGCAGCCGGTAAACCTTCATTCGAGGATAAAATGTCGCGATTCCTGAAAGACAGCGAAGAACGGATATCTTCGATTAAGAAGAACACAGAAGGAAAGCGCGGAGGCCGTGGAGCCAAACGCGTATAATCCAATACCTGTACATCATAAATAACCGCAAGGGCATCTCGCCCTTGCGGTTTTTTTGTCGTGTCATATAAACTTGCCGACAGCATCCATGTCATTCTCACATAACTCTAGGGCAATCGCTGGCGAATGACCGCCAGGCTTGCGCCTAAAACTGCACTGGAAATAAGCTTAAGGAGAAGCAACCTACTGCGCCGCAAGGGATCGAACTATTTTTTTAGGAATAATGAACAAAGGCTTTTTTGTCGGAAATTTCTTATGACTAACCCTCCATTTCTGACAAACTTTCTCAAATGACCCGCTATATAATGAGAACCATAAATTCTTAAACGGGTGGTGTAGGGAAATGAGTAAAAGCAATGTGGTGAATTTGCCAGAGTGGACAAGAGTGGGAAGCGAAGATAAGAAGCAGAGACAAGCCTTAGGCACGCGTATTATAGCTTGGGGTCAGAAGCAGCGTTATATTCAGCTTATTACAGCGAAGAAGTGGATGCTTCTGTTAAGCTTTATGGGGTTTCTGCTAGGTAGAGCTATGATTTTGGACGAGCTGTCCCCTTTTGCTGTCGCATATTTTGCCGTCATTGTGTTTATGCGTCGAGACTCTATGTTACCTGTAGCAGGTGCTATTATAGCTGGAAGTCTCTTCACTCCGTTTCCGGGTGCCTTGGTTACTACGGCTGAACTGATTATCTTTTTTCTTGTTTACAGAGGGCTTGAGAGTTTCGAACGAATAGATTTGTCCTATGCACCTCTTATGGTATTCGTATCCTCGTTTATGGTTGGCCTGTTCAAGATTGTTCTCGGACCGTCTCTTTCCTGGTACCCCTTTATGATGACTACTTTAGATGCTTTGCTCGGGTTTGTACTTACGCTTGTGTTCATTCAGGCACTTCCTCTACTAACTTACAAGCAAAAGAGCAGATCGCTGAGGAACGAGGAGGTTTTATGCCTTATTATTCTGTTAGCCTCCGTAATGACAGGCCTTGTGGGCTGGACTCTTAATGGTTTGTCATTAGAGCATATATTGTCTCGTTATTTAATTCTGTTGTTTGCTATGGCAGGAGGTGCTCCGCTCGGTGCAGCTGTTGGGGTGGTGACGGGGTTGATCCTCAGTCTGGCTGATATCGGTGCTATCTATCAGATGAGCCTGCTTGCTTTTTCGGGAATGCTAGCGGGAATGATGCAGGGCGGACGAAAGGGTGCGGTATCTATCGGCATGCTGCTGGGATCAACGATCCTTTCCGTCTATTTTACGGGTCCGGGTGATATGATGGCCTCAACATGGGAGACATGCGCAGCAGTAGTGCTGTTTCTAATAACGCCTAAGACGATGATATCAGCGATTGCAAAATATGTACCGGGCACGTCAGATCATAGCCGATCTCAACATGAATATGCCCGCAGGGTCAGGGATCTGACTGCAGAACGGGTCACTCAATTCTCACAGGTATTCCAACAGCTCTCCAGTAGCTTTGGACAGATTCCACGTGCCGGAGAAGTGGGTAAATCGGATCGTGAAATGGAAGATTTTATGAATACGGTAACAGAAGGAGCCTGCGCTGGCTGCATTCGCCGTACCCACTGCTGGGATGCAAAATTCTATCAGACATATAGATACATGACAGATATGATGACAACTGTTGAGGAATGCCCTGAGATTACGGCTGCTCAGCTGCCACCAGAATGGAGCCGTATTTGTGGCAAAACCGGTGAAGTGCTTGAGGTCATGAAGGGACAATATGATCTCTACCAACATGATATGCGGTGGAAAAGACAAATATACGATAGTCGCCAATTTGTTGCTGAACAGTTGTCAGGCGTGTCACAGGTTATGGAAGACTTGGCCAAGGAAATTAAGCGTGAGGGACAGGCCATGTATCGGCAGGAAGCGCAAATTCGCGAGGCTCTTGAGAAATTGGGACTGTCTATTCATGGCATTGAAATTTTAAGTCTGGACCCAGGACGCGTAGAAATAGAAGTAGTGCACGCTTATAATCGCGGTTTTGATGAATGCCGTAAAATGATTGCCCCACTCCTCTCCGACATTCTGGATGAGAATATTGCTGTCATGAGTGAGACGGCGGTTCATCCCCGGGAAGGACTCTCGATGGTTACCTTTGGTTCAGCCAAAGCCTTTGAGGTAAACACGGGTGTGGCAGTTGTTTCTAAAGGTGGAGATATGCTGTCTGGCGATAGCTTCAGCACCGTAGAGCTTGGAAATGGCACCTTTGCAGTATCCATTAGTGATGGTATGGGAAATGGTGAACGGGCAAGGATGGAGAGCAGTGCCGCACTCGGTATGTTAGAAAAGCTGCTGCAATCCGGAATGGATGAGAAGCTGGCTGTAAAGTCGGTCAACTCAATTCTTTTATTACGCTCCCCTGATGAATTCTATGCTACTGTCGACATGGCTTTAATCGATCAATATTCTGCGCAGACAACATTTATGAAGATTGCTTCTGCACCAAGCTTCATCCGGAGGGGGAGTGAGGTCATTCCAATAACCTCTAGCAATCTGCCGATAGGAATCATTAAAGATATTGATGTGGACTTAATCAGTATGCAGCTTCGCCCCGGCGATATTTTAATTATGATGACCGATGGTATTTATGATGCGCCTGGATATGCCGTTAATAAGGAGATATGGATGAAACGGATGATCCAAGAGCTTGAGGGTGATGATCCTCAGGATTTAGCGGACAGCCTGTTGGAGAAAGTGATCCGTTATCAGGGCAATGAGATCCTTGATGACATGACTATTGTCGTCAGCCGTCTTGATCACTTCCATCCGGAATGGTCCAGCCTGCATATGCCGGGCATCGGTCGTATGGAGCGTCCCCGTACGGTAAGTTAGTTATTTTAGGTTTAGGTTTAGTAGGTTTTAATGTTGGGTACGCGCGAAGCGTCGTACTGCTTGTATAGTTTAAGGCACGTGCAAGATATCGTGCTGCTTGAGGGTACGCGTGAAGTGTTGTGTTGCTTGTGAGTTTGTAGCACGCGTAAGGCGTCGTGCTACTGGAGGCAGTCGAGGCGAGTCCGTGACGTGTAACTCGCCAGCCTCTACTATTTTCGTTTCAATGGTCGGCTGACTTGGGACGGAATCTGTAGATCTAAACTGTTTACTAGTGAAGGTATGGAACGGAGAGAAAGTTTGGAGCTGTAGAAGCGGAGCGTTCGCCTTTGTCCTCGGATTCCAACTGCGAGAGGCGGTTCTAATCAAGGAATCTGAGGACAAAAGCGATCGAAAGCCCAAACATTTCTCGCAGTTCCCCTATTCACTAACCCCCTCTGTTTTGATCTAGACTCCCCACTTAACATCGACCGTTTGAAATCTCTCATTTCTGGATATGCTAGAAACAGAGGTTCAAACAAAGGGGGAGTTGAGGGTTATGAAGCAAATTATGCTCATTACTGACGGTTGTTCGAATGTAGGAGAAAGTCCGGTGTTGGCAGCGGCGCATGCCCTGCAGGAGGGAATCACCGTAAATGTGGTCGGTGTAGTTGATTATGGTACGATCGGTGAAATCGGCAGCCGGGAGATTGCTGACATTGCCAAGGCCGGGGGAGGCCTTAGCCGAATAGTCGGAACACCACAACTGGCGCAGACGATTCAGATGATGACACGCAAGACCGTGGTTCAGACGATCCAGCAGGCGGTTAATAAAGAGGTAAAAAAGATACTAGGCGACGGCTCACTGGATCAGCTGCCTCCTGTTCAACGTTCACAGGTTGTTACAGTTGTAGATGAACTGACAGAAACAACGCCGCTGCGCATTGCACTTCTTATCGATGCCAGTGCCAGTATGAAGCCTAAACTGGGTGCTGTGGAAGATGCAATCCGCGATTTGGCACTCAGTTTAGAAGCACGGGAAGGCAAGAGTGAGATCGCTGTGTTTCATTTTCCCGGAAATAACAGCAGTGAAGATGCCAAGCTTGATCTAGATTGGACGCATGACATGTCAGGTATTCGTACGCTATTCTCTAAATTACACATGAGAGGTGCAACACCGACTGGCCCAGCTATTTTCAAGGTGCTTGAACATTATCGTTATGATACACTGGATGAACATCGTGGACGCCGACTAAGCGATGACCACGACGAAAGAGAAGGGATGATTGGTGGGTATGTCGTCTAATCCGTCCTATCCTACTGGTACCTTAATTAACGGCAAATGGCGGGGTAACCGTTATGTCGTTGAGCGGATGCTGGGAAGGGGCGCGAACGGAACCGTATATCTTGTGCAAAGAGAAGGCAGACGGGAAAGGTACGCGCTAAAAATCGGATACGATACACTTGAACTTCAATCGGAGATCAATGTACTGACCTCGCTGCAATCGCGACGAAAGCGGAATGAACATCGGGCTCGTCGTGAGAATCCATTGTCTTCTTATTTTTTGGAAGCGGATGATTTTGCGAATGGGGATAATATCCCCTTCTATGTGATGAGGTATGTTGAAGGCAAACCGCTGCATCATTTTTTATCGAAAAACGGTCCCGATTGGTTAGGCCTGGTAGGTCTTGGTCTGCTTGAAAAGCTGCGCACACTGCATGAATGTGGATTTGTGTTCGGTGATTTGAAGCCCGAGAACGTCATGGTATCGAAATACGGTGAAGTGGAACTGATCGACTTTGGGGGCACAAGCCCTATTGGTCGTAGTGTGAAGCAGTTTACCGAATGGCATGATCGTGGTTTCTGGAATGCGGGCAGTCGAATCAGCGATGAGGGTTACGATCTTTTCGCATTTGCTGTGCTGTGTCTTCGTTTGCTCAATGAAGAAGGGCTCAAAAAGGCAGCTTTACAGCTGCCGCAGACGAGAAGTGTGGACGAATTATTTAAGCTGGCTAGAAATTTACCCAATAAGAAACTATCCTCCTGGATTTGTATGGCGTTAAAAGGGGGGTTCTCAGGCTCTACGGATGCTACTGAGGTCTGGCGAAACCATATATATAACTCGCGCAGAAAGCGCCCGGATAGTATGGACACCCCCCGGTGGTTAAAAAATGCATTCGCACTGTCCTTGTTTTTGCTCGCCTTTACGATTTATTGGGTATTCCGTTTTTGAACTCATACATATAGTTGGAGAGAGGGGGGCGCATATGGAGCAAATGAATGGACTGGTGGAGTCTGTATTGGAGTCAGCAGCCGAGCATGAGCTGTGGGCGCCCCATGACACCATTGTAGTCGCAGTTTCCGGCGGCCCGGATTCTGTGGCTCTTTTGCATGTTTTACATGAAATATCTTTAAAATTTATACCGCTTACCTTAATATGTGCTCATGTGAATCATGGATTTAGGCCGGAGTCGAAGGAAGAGGCAGAGCTCGTACGTGGTATGGCTGAAGAACTGGGACTGCCCTTTGAGTTTGCGGAATTCGATATTCCCTCCTTGGCTAAAGAGAGTGGACTTGGTCCTGAGGGTACTGCACGTGAGAAGCGGTACGAATTTCTGATTGATACGGCACACCGATATGGAGCGCGTTCTGTTGCTCTGGCTCATCATGCTGATGATCAGGCAGAAACTGTAATTATGCGTCTATTACGCGGAAGTGGCTTATCTGGACTGTCGGGTATCAAGTGGAAAAGAACAGAAAAAAAGGTGGAACTCATTCGCCCATTCCTACGTATTAACAAAACAGCACTTTTAGGGTTATGCCAAAATGAAGGTTTCACTTATGCTGAGGATGCCACCAATCTGCTGACGAAATACAAGCGGAATGCCATTCGTTTGGAAGTTCTTCCTTTTCTGGAAAAGTATAATGGCAGAGTGAGGCAATCGCTCGTACAGCTTGCGGAAATTGCGGGAGCTGAAGATGAGTATATGGAGACGTCTGCGGCAAAATGCTTTGAAGAGCTAGTTTCGGAAGGGGATGGGAAATACACCTTTAACAGAGCTTCATTTGCTGCCATACCCTCCGCTTTACAACGGCGTTTGATTAAACTAATATTAAATTATCTGTCGGCGGATTTATCTGCCCTTGATTTCCCCAAGATCGAAACTGTACGTCGGGGAACGCTGCAGAGCTATCCCACCACCTGGAGCTTGGATTTGGGTGGAGGCCTGACTTGTGTGCGGCAATATGATAGTATCTTGTTCTCGTCCAAGCCCACGACGCCACAGGCAAGCTATACATATCGTCTGTTTTTACCGGACTCTGAGCTTAAATTGGAGGAAATAGGTAAGGTGATGTCGATGGCGGTACTGGAGAGAGAAAACTTTTTTGTACAGGGGGAGGATTATGGGAAGATGTCGGCTTGGTTTGACCGTGATGAACTGGTCTTTCCACTGACGATACGATCCCGATTGCCTGGAGATACCATAAGGATCATGGGATTAAACGGAAGCAAAAAGGTAAAAGATATTTATATTGATGATAAAATACCTGCTTCCGAACGGTCATTGATTCCCCTCGTTTGTGATGGTTTGGGCAATATCGTCTGGATTCCGGGCGTAAGACGCTCGATGCATGCCGCAGTAGGGCGGCACACGACCTCCGTACTTCTATTGTCTCTGGCAGAGCTGGATGACCGCGAAGAAACGTAATGGTCGAAGTAAGTCTTTCATAGTATAACTTAGGAGGTTTCGCAAGTTGCAAAACGATATTCAAGAAGTATTGATCACCGAAGAGGAACTTCAGCAGAAAATTAAGGAGCTCGGTCGAACACTGAGCGAAGAATACGCAGGTCGTACCCCTTTAGTAATTTGTGTACTAAAAGGTGCGTTTATATTTATGGCAGATTTGGTTAAAGCCATTACAGTACCTGTTGAGATGGATTTCATGGCAGTGTCCAGCTATGGAGCATCCACCAAGTCCTCTGGAGTAGTCAAAATTATTAAGGATTTGGATGTATCGGTAGAAGGCCGCGATATCTTGATCGTTGAAGATATTATTGACAGTGGTCTTACACTCAGCTATTTAATTGAGTTGCTCCGCAACCGGAATGCTGCTACTATCTCTGTGGTTACCTTGTTTGATAAACCATCAGGCCGCACTGTTAATCTTGAAGCCAGCTACACAGGCTTCGTGTTACCTGACGAATTTGTAGTAGGCTACGGATTGGATTATGCCGAGCGGTATCGGAACCTCCCATATGTTGGAGTACTGAAACCTGAGATTTATTCCAATTGAACTAAGGACTGCCTCGATCATACGGATCGGATACCCACAACTTCCTTTATTTGAGGTGTCCCAAGAGGCTATGGTACAATAACTTGAGTGTTGTGAGAGGAGGTAGGGGATGAATCGGTTCATCCGGAATTCTGGTTTTTATTTGATTTTATTTTTAGTCGTGGTGGGTATTGTCCAGTTTGTGAGCAATGGAAATGAAGCCGCCGATTTCCCTAGATACGACGAGTTACGGCAGGAGATCAAGAACAACAATGTGAAGGATTTGACGGTTCAGTTTGAGGGTAATGCCTTTCTGGTCACAGGCGAGTATAGAGAGCTGCCTGCCGATACTAAATCGAAAAGCTTCTCCACATATATTCCTCCTACAGATGCCGCTATCAATGAACTGATTCAAGCCAGTGATGTTAATGGGATTGAATTAACTCAGAAGAAAATGGAAGGTACCAGCATTTGGCTGACATTCCTTTCTTCAATTATCCCACTGGTAATTATGTTCATCTTGTTCTTCTTCCTGTTTAACCAGGCGCAAGGTGGCGGCGGTAAAGTCATGAATTTCGGCAAGAGCAAAGCTCGGTTATATAATGAAGAGAAGAAGAAAATCAGCTTTGAGGATGTTGCAGGGGCGGACGAAGAGAAGCAAGAGCTTGTCGAAGTCGTTGAGTTCCTGAAAGATCCACGCAAATTTGCAGCTGTCGGCGCACGTATTCCTAAGGGCGTATTGCTTGTAGGTCCTCCGGGAACAGGTAAAACATTGCTTGCCCGTGCGGTAGCAGGTGAAGCTGGCGTTCCTTTCTTTAGTATTTCCGGTTCTGACTTTGTGGAAATGTTCGTGGGTGTCGGTGCTTCTCGGGTACGTGATTTGTTCGAGAATGCTAAGAAGAATGCTCCATGTATTATCTTCATTGATGAAATTGATGCTGTAGGTCGTCAGCGTGGCGCCGGTCTTGGTGGCGGACATGACGAGCGTGAACAGACGCTTAACCAATTGCTGGTTGAGATGGATGGATTCGGTGGTAACGAAGGCATTATTATTGTAGCGGCGACTAACCGCGCTGATATACTTGATCCGGCATTGCTTCGTCCAGGACGTTTTGACCGTCAAATTACGGTTGACCGTCCTGATGTGAAAGGCCGTGAAGCTGTACTTAAGGTTCACGCTCGTAACAAACCGCTTACGAAAGATGTAAGACTGGATGTTGTTGCTAAACGCACAACCGGATTCACAGGTGCTGATCTGGAGAATCTGCTGAATGAGGCAGCTTTGCTAGCTGCACGTCGTAACCGTAAAGATATTTCCATGATTGAAGTGGATGAAGCTATTGACCGTGTTATCGTAGGTACTGAGAAACGCAGTCGTGTGATCAGTGACCGCGAGAAACGTATTGTAGCTTATCATGAAGCAGGCCATACTATTGCTGGTTACTTCCTTGAGCACGCCGATATGGTGCATAAAGTTACTATTATCCCACGCGGACGTGCAGGCGGATATGTTATTATGCTTCCGAAGGAAGATCGGATGATCGTTACCAAGCAGGAGCTTTTGGATAAGGTTACTGGATTACTTGGTGGACGTGTTGCCGAAGAATTGTTTATTGGTGAGATCGGTACGGGTGCATACAGTGACTTCCAACAGGCTACGCGCATCGTGCGTGCCATGATTATGGAGTACGGTATGAGCGATAAGCTTGGACCTATGCAGTTCGGATCTTCTCAAGGTCAAGTATTCTTGGGTCGTGATATTGGGCATGAACAGAATTACAGTGACTCCATTGCTTATGAGATTGATCAGGAAATGCAGAACTTTATTACTTCGAGTTACGAACGTTGTAAAGATCTGTTGATCAAACACTCCAAAGAAATGCACTTGATTGCCAATACATTACTTGAGAAAGAAACACTTGAGCTTGATCAGATTACACAACTGATTGAACAAGGATTCCTTTCCGAGGATGGTAAACCAGAAGTTGGCGAAGGTGTTGCCCATGAAGTTGGCGAGCCTGTCATTGACAATATCGGTGATGTGCGAGTTCGTATTCAAGGCAAGCCTGAGGATGAACAGTCCACACTTCCTGACCTGTCAAAGGATATCCCGAATAACCCTGATACTGAGGGTAATGACGGTTCTGACGATGACAATAAAGGTGGGGGCACTAGCCTTACCTAATTGGGTTCACCATTCATATGATGTAAATTTATCCGGAGAACGTAACTGTTCTCCGGATTTTTTATTTTAATTTTTAAGGGATTCTATGCCTTAAAGCCTGTCCAGTTACATTGACAGGGGCTGGAACGTTGTGTACATTAGTGATTAATATTACTTACTATTTATATCAGCATGTTCATTTTTTCACCATGATGGCGCATGCCATTTGATAACATCATGTCGGCGAAAAGCCGCGAGGATTTAAGGGGGAGAACAATCGGTGGAAGCTCTGGCGCTTGAGCGCAAGCAGGAACAGAATCGAGAACTTCGTATACGTCTTGAACAGCTTAAAAAGGAACGAAACGCAATCATTTTAGCTCATTATTATCAACGTGATGAAATTCAGGAGGTTGCCGATTTCCGGGGCGACTCTTTTTTACTCGCTCAGAAGGCTGCAGAGACAGATGCGGAAGTTATTGTATTCTGTGGTGTTCATTTCATGGGGGAAAGTGCAAAAATTCTAGCCCCGAACAAAACCGTCCTTATTCCTGATGAACGTGCAGGCTGTCCAATGGCAGATATGGTCAATGTAGACGGTTTGCGTAAGCTAAAAGCTCAACATCCAAATGCTAAAGTAGTCACTTATATTAACTCGTCCGCCGAGATTAAAGCAGAAACCGATATTTGTTGTACCTCTGCTAATGCTGTGAAAGTAATCGAATCCCTTGACGCCGAAGAGATTATTTGGGTCCCAGATAAGAATCTTGGTCAATATGTACAAGATCAGACGGGCAAGAAGCTGATTATTTGGGAAGGCTATTGCAACACTCACGACATGTTGACCGTCAAAGATGTAGTAGAAATGAGAGCAAAATATCCAGATGCGGAATTTGTAGTTCATCCAGAGTGCCGTCCTGAAGTAGTGGCCATGGGTGACTATGTAGGCAGCACTACATCAATTCTGGAGTATTGCCGGAAATCGGATCGTAAGCAATTTATCGTTGGAACGGAAGATGGTACCGGATATCAGCTTCGTAAGGATAGTCCAGATAAAGAATTCCATTTTGCTACCAAATTTCTTGTTTGTCCTAATATGAAAGTTAATAATCTAAAAAAACTGGTGAAATGCCTGGAGACGATGAAGCCACAAATCTATGTACCGCCTGCTGTCGCCGACAAAGCCAGAACATCCCTAGAGCGCATGCTACAAGTCCGGTAGCATGCGCTACTCTTTCGTTGAAACAGGTGAAAAGCGGTCATGATTCCACAATATTTGGTTGATTTTGATCTTCGGGATATTCCTACGGTAAAGACAGATTGTATTGTTATTGGTTCAGGGATTGCCGGACTATTCACGGCTATTAAAGCCAGTGAAGATCGGCGTGTCATAATGATCACAAAGAAATCAGTGATGGAAAGTAATACTCGCTATGCACAGGGAGGGATCGCAGCTGTTATAGCTGAGGATGATTCCCCTGCATACCACCGGCAGGATACCTTAATGGCCGGAGCAGGTCTTTGCTCTTCAACAGCTGTCGATGCACTTGTTAATGAAGGGCCGGAAGGCGTTCATGAGTTAATTCGCTTAGGAACTTTGTTTGATAAGGAAGATGGGGTACTGGCTTTAACTCAGGAAGGAGCGCACAGCCACCGCCGTATCTTGCATGCTAATGGGGATGCTACCGGTTATGAGATTGTTCGTGCATTGGCTGAACAGGTAGCGGAGCATGAGAATATCGAGGTCTGGGATGATCATTATGTTATCGATCTCATCACTGAAGGTGGAGAATGTGTAGGCGCATTATTGCAGCGGCCCGGTGGTGGACGATTGTTCCTGCAAGGGGATGCGACCATTTTGTGCTCTGGTGGAGCCGGACAATTATATCGATACACTACCAACCCAGAGGTAGCTACAGGAGATGGTGTAGCGATCGCCTATCGTGCTGGGGCTCATATACGAGATATGGAATTTATTCAATTTCATCCTACAGCACTTAGTTACCCAGGAGCTCCTAGATTTTTAATCTCCGAAGCTGTGCGTGGGGAAGGAGCAGTCTTGCGCAATATTAATGGAGAGCGGTTCATGGAACGTTATCATGACCTGCTTGAGCTAGCCCCGCGGGATATTGTAGCACGAGCCATTGTAAGTGAAATGGAACATACTAAATCAACGTTCGTTTATTTGGATATTACACATGAATCTCCAGAGATGGTGAAGCATCGGTTTCCCACAATATATGAGACATGTATGGGCTATGGACTGGATATTACAAGTGATTGGATTCCAGTGGCTCCTGCTGCGCATTATATGATGGGGGGGATTAAGACCGATCTGAATGGAGAGAGCACCATCCCGCGTCTGTTTGCTTGCGGAGAGGTTTCCTCCACAGGTCTGCATGGCGCTAACCGTTTAGCTAGTAATTCTTTATCTGAGGCCATTGTATTTGGACAGCGTATTATTGATCGGATTCATGAGCTTTCTCCGCTGGACCGTGATGTTTTATCGGTTAACAGTAACGAGGGCCGTGTAGATTCGCCAACTCAAGCTATTGTGGAACGTCGTTTGAAGCTACAGAAGGTAATGGTTCGATATGCCGGACTGCGTCGTAACGAAGAGATGTTACTTAAAGGACTAGATGAATTAAAACGACAGCTGCCCATCTTTGGATCAGCTTTGTCCAAACGTGAGGAATATGAATTTGCTAATATGCTGACCTGCTGTTTGCTTGTGACAGAGTCTGCTCTGGCACGGGAGGAGAGCCGTGGGGCGCATTACCGTGAGGATTATCCGCAGCGGGATGATGATCAGTGGCGTAAGCACCTGCTTCAAATTCGCGAACTGGGAATAGTGGAGGAATTAAGCGATGATGTTTAATGGTTACAATGAAGAACTAGTACAATCTATCAAGGCCTGGTTGCGGGAAGATGTTGGTTCCGGAGATGTAACCACGCAGATGACGATTCCAGTGGGCCATGAGTCCAAAGGGATTATTCATGCCAAGGAAGACGGGATAATTTGTGGCATTCCAATTGCAGAGCTGGTTTTTGAAATTGTGGATCCGGCGCTTAGTTTTACAGCCCTTGTCGAAGAAGGCCAAGCTGTAACCAAGGGAACTGTAATTATTGAGGTTGAGGGCAGCACCCATGCGATTCTAACAGGTGAGCGGCTTGCGCTTAACTTGATGCAGCGTCTTTCAGGTGTGGCATCACGAACAGCTTCTTTCGTGCAGGTGTTGGAGGGATTACCAACTCGTCTAGTGGACACACGTAAGACAACACCAGGTCACCGGATGCTGGAGAAATATGCTGTTCGTATTGGTGGAGGCTTTAATCACCGTTTTGGTTTATATGATGCAGTTATGATCAAGGATAATCATATCAAAGGCGCGGGTGGTATTCGGCAGGCTGTAGGTCGTGCCCGGAAGAACATCCCGCATACGATGAGCATCGAAGTGGAGACCGAGAATTTAGAGCAAGTCGAAGAGGCGCTGGCAGCAGGTGCTGATATTATAATGCTCGATAACATGTCTAACGATATGATGAAGCAAGCCGTGGCTAGGATTAAATCCAAAGCTCCGCATGTTAAGACAGAGGCTTCTGGAAATGTATCGTTAGAAACCGTACGCGGGATTGCCGAAACGGGCGTGGATGTGATTTCTGTCGGGCGCCTTACGTACTCCTTCTCCAGTCTGGATATCAGTCTAGACCTTAATGCCAAGAAGGAAGGGCCTTTGTCATGATGCTTGCTGTCGATATCGGTAATACCAATATTGTTCTTGGTGTATATAGAAAACGCGAATTGCTGCATCATTTTCGGCTGAGTACTGCGCGCCAATCGACCGTGGATGAATATGGAGTAATGATACACAATCTTTTTCACATGTCAGGTATATCTGTCAAAGACGTTGAAGGTGTAATTATATCTTCGGTTGTTCCGCCACTGGTTAAGACTATTGAGGATATGTGTATTAAATATATAGGGAAAGACCCATTGATTGTTGGACCAGGGATTAAGACGGGGCTTAACTTACGTTATGAGAATCCGCGTGAAATTGGCGCAGACCGGATTGTTAATGCAGTTGCTGCGATTGAACAATATAAATGTCCACTTGTCGTTGTTGATTTTGGTACGGCTACGACTTTTGATTGCATTGATGCAGGTGCTAATTATCTTGGTGGCGCAATTGTGCCCGGTCTAGGCATTTCAACGGAGGCATTATACCAGCGGGCATCTAAGCTGCCGCGAATTGAATTGGAGAAGCCTAAAAAGGTCATCGGACGTAATACGGTGCACGCGATGCAGGCCGGGATTATTTTTGGCTATGCGGGTCAGGTCGAGGGTATTGTTAAACGAATTAAAGTCGAGATGAACGCTCCCGAACTGAAGGTTATTTCGACCGGAGGCCTCGCCTCGCTAATTGCGGGTGAAACAGACTGTATCGATGAAGTAAATCCTATGTTAACGCTAGAAGGATTAAGAATTATTTACGATCGTAACCAATAAAGATAAAGAAGCCTAAAAGGCGAAGAGATAGGAGGGCTATGCACCCAATGGAAAAAAAGAAGGATCGACTAATCCGCGGCACGGCTCTTAATGGTAAGGTGAGAGCGTTTGCTGTCCGCACAACTGAATTGGTTGAAGAACTGAGACGCAGACACGATACGTATCCAACGGCTACAGCCGCAATGGGACGTACAGTTACCGCTGCAGCCATGATGGGCGCTATGCTCAAGGGTAGTGAGAAGCTGAGTATTATGGTTAAAGGGAATGGACCAATCGGACAAATCGTTGCAGAATCCAATGCATTGGGAGAAGTGCGTGGTTATGTGCATAATCCGCACATTCATTTACCGAGCAATAGCATGGGGAAATTGGATGTAGCTGGAGCGGTTGGAACTGAAGGGTTCATTGATGTTATAAAAGATTTAGGCATGAAAGAGCCATACCGCGGTAGTATTCCTATTATTTCCGGGGAGCTTGGTGATGATTTTACTTATTATTTTGCGGTTTCTGAGCAAACTCCAGCTGCGGTTGGCCTAGGTGTGTTGGTAGATACCGATGAGTCGGTAATTGTGGCTGGAGGGTTTATTGTTCAGCTTCTTCCTGGTCTGACTGATGCGGAGATCACAGAGATTGAAAAAGCTGTAGGGGCGATGCCCTCTGTAACAGCACTTCTCGATCAGGGGCTGGAGCCAGAAGAAATGCTGCGATACCTGTTGCCGGATGCAGTGGTTATGGATGAACTGGACATTAACTTTGCTTGTCAGTGTTCGCGTGAGCGGGTAGAGCAGACATTGGTTAGCTTAGGGCGGGATGAACTGGAGAGATTAATTGCAGAGGATGAACAGGCTGAAGTCGTATGCCATTTTTGCAATGAGGCTTATGTTTTCAATAAGGACGATTTACAGGTCATTTTAGAACAAGCGAATTCGTAGGGCATTGGGATGATGACGAGACAGGAACGCGCACTTCGCAATACGGTTATTATTCTAGCTGTTGCAACTTTAATGCTCGGGGGTCTATTATTCTGGAGTTTGCGCGCCATGGCCCTTCTTAAAGGAGATACAACAGACAATGAATCACCGGATGTAGCGACTGCAGGCGGACAACCGATAACGGATCAGCAGTGGATGGATGAGCTCAAAAAAAAGCATGGAGAAGAAGTGTTAATCAGTATGCTTAACCATATTGTCGTGAACATGGAAGCTAAGGCTTTAGGAATTACCGTGACAGACGATGAGGTTAAGCAGGAACTGGCACGCACTATAGTTGGGTACGAATCAGAAGCGCAATATTATGCTCAAATGCAATCTCAGCTCGGATTATCTCGTCAGGAAGTGTTCGCAGAGACAGCTTATCGTCTGTCCTTACAAGCGATAGCCACGGAAGGCATTACAATCAGTGATGCTGATATAGATGCTTATTTAGATCAAAATGCCGAGCGCTTCATTCCAAAAAAGGAAATGCAGCTCTCTATGATCAAGGTTTCATCCTATGAGGAAGGTCAGCAGGTAATGGATCGCTTGGAACAGGGTGAGAATTTTGCTGATTTGGCTAGAGAAGTGTCTATTGATGATGAGAGTCGGCAGCACGGAGGCAGCTTAGGTAAAGTAGAGGAAGACAACCCTTTTTGGCCAGAGGGAATGTTAAAGACTGCCGCTGGATTGGATGTGGGTGATATAGCCGGTCCGATCGAGACAGGGGAAGACTTCGCCATTATCCGCTTGGAGAGTATTCACTCTCCAGAAATGCCGGATCAGAAAGAAATTCGGGCGCTTGTACGTCAAGAGCTGGCTTTGGAGCAAGCCCCTCCCTTGCAGCAGGTGGAAAGCGATTTACGCAATAAATATGAGGTATCAATAAATATTGACAACAGCCTGCAAGATTGATAATATGATATTAACGTAAACCCTACCGTTTTAGTCGGAAATAACTGACGGTGGTCAACAATTTAAACTCCATACACAGAAGCATAAAGTCATAATTTACGTTCTTATATCGCATTTATCATTCTAAGGAGGTTTTTGCTCATGGCTAAAGTCGTTAACAACGTAACAGAATTGATCGGAGGTACTCCGCTCGTTCGTTTGAATCGTCTGGCACAGGAAGGCTCCGCAGATATTTATTTGAAATTGGAATATCAGAACCCGGGGTCAAGCGTGAAAGACCGGATTGCAATCAGCATTGTGGAAGAAGCTGAGCGTGAAGGTCTACTGAAACCGGGAGGTACGATTGTAGAAGCTACTAGTGGTAACACTGGTATCGGCCTGGCACTTGTAGCTGCTGCTAAAGGTTATAAAGCAGTTATCGTAATGCCGGAAACAATGAGCTTGGAGCGCCGTAATCTCCTTCGCGCATATGGAGCGGAATTGGTGCTGACCCCAGGATCGGAAGGTATGAATGGTGCGGTTAAGAAAGCAGACGAAATTCTGAAAGAGAACCCAAGCTATTTCCCATCCGAGCAATTCAAGAATAAAGCGAACGTGAAGATTCACCGTGAGACTACTGGACCTGAAATTATTGACGCTATTGAATCCATCGGCGGTCCTTTGGATGCTTTTATTGCAGGTATCGGAACAGGCGGAACGATCACTGGTGCGGGTGAAGTGCTGAAAAGCCAATATCCTGATATTAAGATCTATGCTGTGGAGCCTGCTGCTTCCCCAATCTTGGCTGGAGGCAAACCAGGCCCTCACAAAATCCAGGGTATCGGAGCTAACTTCATCCCTGAGATTTTGAACCAAGATATCTATGATGAAATCATCCACGTTGAGAATGATGAAGCTTTCGAAACTGCACGTCGTGTAGCTAAAGAAGAAGGCGTCTTGTCTGGTATTTCTTCAGGTGCTGCTGTATTTGCCGCACTTAAAGTAGCCAAAGATTTAGGCCCTGGCAAAAAAGTAGTAGTCATTATCCCAAGTAACGGCGAACGTTACCTGAGCACACCACTTTACAATTTCGAAGCGTAATTGTTTGCAATAACGTAAATCTATAAGAGTCTTCATACCACTTTTTTGGTGGTGATGGAGACTCTTTTCGTTGATTTAAAAGGCATTAGGTACTGTGGATATATGGTAGGCTAGACGTGGTGATTTTATTATTGTTGGAAAAAGCTCTGGTTTTTGCAGAAAACGCAAAAATCATAATAATTTCCTATCGCTGAGGGCTTTTCAATAATGCCTTAAGTAAAGTATACTGACAGGCAATATACTACTGATGATTGGACAAAACTAAGCATATGCTTACGAAGCGAGTTTTGTCCCGAAGATTAAACTGTAAGATGATGCTAGACAAAACTTTTAGGAGGATGGCTTTGGAAATCATAACAACCTGGAACGAGTGGGAACAATGGGCTGCTGAAGACTGGAGCATGTTTCCCTTGATTATAAAATCCCCCCGGTGCACCAACGAATTACCCGCGTCCTGGGAGAAAGCCTGGGAGTTAGCTTCCCAGTATTCTGTAGTTTTAGAAAGTGGTAAGGGTGGCCGTTATACGTACTTGGGCTTGAATCCTGTTTCGATATTGAAGGGCAAGGAGAATAATGCCGAAGTATTTATCTTCCCTACTGAATCTTTGGAATCAGCATCAGTGGACGAGGAGAGGATACCTGAGGCAACAACACTGCATGGACAACCACTGGAGCTACTGCAGCAATGGATGTCGAATTTTACGTCGCCTAAGTTAAAGGATGAAGATGTTCCTCCTTTCACTGGTGGATGTATTGGATTCCTTGGTTTTGATGTGGTTCGTTCTTTGGAACGATTGCCGTCTCTTGCCCAAGATGATCCTGGTTTTCCTGATTATCTTTTTATGAGGTTTGACGAGATATGGATTTATGATCACGAAGAGCATGTGCTGTATTGTGCTGTTCACGTACCAGTTCCAGCAGACTGTGGGATGGAGGATCTGCAAAATCTTTATCTTGGCAGTATAGAACAGGCTGGACAAATGGTAGAGCAGTGGCAGCTGATATCTTCAGCTGCAGGATTGGATGATGAGGCTGTGGGCAGTATTGAGGCCCTTACAGTTTCATCAGGAGAGTGGCCGGGCATGGCTTCGGCTTTCTCGCCTGAGAAGTTTCAGCAGGCAGTGCTGGACGTTCAGGAATACATCCGCCAAGGCGATGTCTTCCAAGTGAACCTCTCGCTGCGCCAGGAGGCGCAGCTGAAGTCCTCGCCGGAGGATGTTTACGAGTGGCTGCGCAAGCTCAACCCGTCCCCGTACATGGGGCTCCTGCGGTCGCCCGGCTTCGCGCTGTCCAGCGCCTCACCAGAGCTGCTCGTCAAGCTGCACGGGGACAAAGTGAGCGCCCGGCCAATCGCCGGTACCCGGCGCCGGGGACTCACTCCCGCGGAGGATGCTGCCATGGAGGCGGAGCTTCGCGGGAGCGAAAAAGAGATCGCCGAGCATATCATGCTTGTCGATCTGGAACGCAACGACATCGGACGTGTCGCTGCATACGGTTCCGTCAGCGTGCCGGAGCTGATGACGGTGGAGCGCTACTCTCATGTGATGCATCTCGTTTCGCAGGTAGAGGGCCAGATTGCGCCGGATAAAGACGCGTATGCGGTTATCGCAGCTTTATTCCCCGGGGGGACTATTACAGGGGCTCCCAAGGTAAGGACAATGGAGATTATTGAAGAATTGGAGCCGGTTCGACGTGGGCCCTATACAGGATCGATGGGTTTTATTGACTATAACGGCAATATGGAATTAAATATTATTATAAGAACGCTGGCCGTAAAAGACGGGGTCGGATATATTCAGACAGGTGCCGGCATAGTGATCGATTCTGATCCCTACCGTGAATACCGTGAATGCCATAATAAAGCCAAAGCGGTAGTGAAGGCAGTACTCTGTAGTGAACTGCAGCAGGAATTGCCTGCTACCAGCGGAGCCGAAGGGGGAGTAGCACTGTGATCTTGGTCATCGATAATTATGATTCCTTTACGTATAACCTCGTACAGTATTTAGGTGAGCTTGGGGAAGAGGTTAAAGTGCACCGCAATGATGAAATTACCATCGAAGAGATTGAAAAGCTGGCACCTGACCATATTCTAATTTCACCAGGCCCATGTACGCCAAATGAAGCGGGAATTAGTCTGGAATTATTGCATCATTTCAAGGGAATCATACCGATCTTCGGCGTATGCCTTGGACATCAAGCGATTGGACAAGCATTTGGTGGCAATGTCATCCGTGCTGAGCGTTTGATGCATGGGAAGACATCGCCTATTTACCATAACGGGACCTCAGTTTTTGAAGGTCTGGAGTCTCCATTTACAGCTACTCGATATCATTCACTGATTGTAGAGCGGGAGAGTCTCCCAGATTGCTTGGAGATTACGGCTGAGACTGAAGAAGGGGAGATTATGGCATTGCGCCATAAAGAATACCCTATTGAAGGTGTACAGTTCCACCCGGAATCTATTATTACGGATCATGGTCATACGATGCTGCGTAATTTCTTGAAACGGAGAGCCGGAGAAACGGCATGAAATATATAGGATTTAACAATGGTGTCATTGACGCCCGAGAAGCCGTGGTTTCTGCCTTGGATCACGGCTTTTTGTACGGTATTGGCTTGTTCGAAACCTTCCGGACCTATGAGGGAGTTCCCTTTTTGCTGGAGCGTCATTTGAAGCGTATGGCAGAGGGGTGCAAGGAACTGGGCATTCCATTTGAGGCAGAAGCGGCACATCTGCTTGACTGGATTAAGCGCGTTATGGACAAAAATGAATTAAAAGAAGCTTATATACGCTATACCGTAACAGCCGGTGAGGATATTCTCGGATTACCTGCTGATGATTATCAAAAGCCCAATCATTTGTTGTACATCAAAGCGCTGCCGAAAGTACCAGATAAACTCTACAGTGAAGGCAAAGAGCTGCAGCTGTTGTCCTTGCGGCGTAATACTCCTGAGGGAACGGTGCGATTCAAGTCGCTGCATTATATGAATAACATTCTGGCTAAGCGTGAGCTTAGAGGGTATGCTTCTGCGGCAAATGGTGCTGAAGGACTAATGCTGACGGCAGAAGAATTTATTGCGGAGGGCATTGTCAGCAACATCTTTTTTATAAAAAACAACAGGCTCTATACCCCAGATCTCACAACAGGCATTCTTCCGGGAATTACCCGGGAAATGGTGCTGGAGCTGGCTCTTAGTGCAGGCCTTAGTGTTGAAGAAGGAACATATCACTGGGAGCAGTTGAAAGCTGCTGATGAAGTGTTTCTTACCAATTCCGTACAAGAAATCGTTCCTGTTACCGGGATGTGGCACGGAGATGCAAGATTTACTATAGGTACTGGCCAGTGTGGAACAATTACTGCTGGCTTGATTTCATCATATAGAGATAGGACGGCGATTGCGAAATGAGACCAGTCCTCTTTAAGCGGACATACCGTTGTGGAAATACAGACTTGGAGTTAGGAAATCAAACATTGATTATGGGCATCCTTAATGTTACCCCTGATTCTTTTTCAGATGGAGGACTTTGGGATCATCCGGACAAAGCCGTTGAGCATGCGCTGCGTATGGCTGCAGAGGGTGCTGATATTATTGATATCGGCGGTGAATCTACTCGTCCTGGTCATCAACCGGTGGGACTTGAAGAGGAGTTAGCCCGTGTATTGCCTGTGATCGAGAGTATTCATAAGGCGGCACCTCATCTTCCGTTATCCATCGATACCTATAAAGCTGAAGTAGCCCGCCAAGCTATAGCTGCGGGTGCCCATATCATTAATGACATATGGGGTTGTAAGGCTGATCCGGAAATGGCGGCAGTGGCCGCTGCTGCTGACTGTCCTATTATTTTGATGCATAACCGGCAGGACCGTAATTATACGAATCTGAGCGCGGATATGTCGGCTGATCTTAAAGAAAGTATTGATCTTGCGTTAGCCGCAGGTGTTAAGCCGGCCAATATCATATTGGATCCAGGTATCGGCTTTGCTAAGGATTATAATGAAAACCTGCAGGCAATGATGCTTTTAGACGGGTTGACTGAGTTAGGCTATCCGTTGTTACTGGCGACATCCCGCAAAAAATTCATCCGCACGGTACTTGATTTGCCGTCTGATGATGTTGTGGAAGGCACTGCAGCTACAGTAGCCTTTGGTATTGCTCAGGGTTGCCAGATCGTACGTGTACATGATGTATCTCTGATTAAACGAACGGTTAAGATGTGTGATGCGATGTTGTATGCTGCACCTCCAGTGGTGCGTGAATAGCTATATTTTACGAAAAAGGGCGGATTAATCATGGATAAAATGACAATGCATCGCATGGAATATTACGGATACCACGGTGTATTTGAGGAAGAACGTAAGCTGGGGCAACGTTTTTACATTGATTTAGAGCTTGAGCTTGATTTGCAGGGCGCGGGCTTGAATGATGATTTGAATCAAACTGTGAATTATGCTGAAGTTCATGAATTAGTCAAAAACATTGTCGAAATAAAGTCTTTTAAGTTGATTGAAGCTTTGGCAGAATATATTGCATCCTCCGTACTGGACACTTATACTGTTATCAATGCAGTAACGGTTAAGGTAACTAAACCTCATCCGCCTTTCGACATTCATTTTCAGGGAGTGACTGTAGAGCTGCGCAGAACTAGAAAGTGAGAACAAGGTCCATGAATATACATTCCACCTCTGAAGAATCAGAGGCTTATATTGCTTTAGGGGCTAATTTGGGTGACCGCGAGGGCACACTGTCAGAGGCTTTGAACAGACTGGACGCTCATGATGAAATATCGGTGGTCCGCTGCTCCAAAGTTTACGAGACAGAGCCAGTAGGTTATTTAGATCAGCCGCAGTTTCTCAATATGGCAGCAGCTTTGCGAACCACACTTGCGCCCGAGTCCTTGCTGGAAGTGATGTTGGGGATTGAAACGCAGTTGGGTCGTATCCGGGATATCCGCTATGGTCCGAGAACGGTAGATTTGGATTTGTTGTGGGTTGAGGGTCAGGTGCTTGATACACCACATTTAACGTTACCGCATCCACGCATGTTAGAGCGTGCTTTTGTATTGTTTCCGCTCAGTGACATCGTTCCACAGAATGAACAATCTTCCGGACTTCGCAAGCTGATCACAGCAGCGCTTCAAGACATAGACGGGAAGGAAGGAATTCGGTTGTGGACAACAAGCGTTTGGGACGGAGGGTCAGGGCATTCCGTAAGCTAAAAGGGTATACTCAACAGGATCTTGCGGATCTTGCCGGAATTTCCTTGGCTGTGCTTGGTGCAGTCGAGAGGGGTAACAGACGGTTAGAAGATCAAATTTTAGATAAAATTGCGAATGTTCTAGGGGTTACAACAGAAGAGCTTGTGGATCCCAACTCATAATTACCAAGAATTAGAAGGCGGGAAGTGATACGAATGCTGAAGATTGGCGATATTGAGATGAAAAATCAGGTTGTTCTGGCACCTATGGCTGGCGTGTGCAATCCGGCTTTTCGTCTGATCGCTAAGGAATTTGGTACAGGTCTGGTCTGTGCGGAAATGGTAAGCGATAAGGCCATTATTCACGGAAATACACGTACTCGCGAAATGTTGTTTGTAGATGAACGGGAGAAACCGCTTAGTTTGCAGATTTTTGGCGGGGATAGAGCATCACTGGTGCAAGCAGCTAAAGTCGTTGATAAAGAAACCAATGCTGATATTATCGATATCAATATGGGATGCCCAGTCCCAAAAGTGACTAAATGTGATGCGGGAGCCCGCTGGCTTTTGAATCCCGACAAAATCTATGAAATGGTCTCTGCGGTTGTCGATGTTGTCGATAAACCGGTAACCGTGAAAATGCGGATTGGCTGGGATAGCGAGCATATTTTTGTCGAAGATAATGCGCGTGCGGTTGAACGTGCCGGCGGTAAGGCTGTCAGCGTACACGGTCGTACCCGGGAGCAGCTTTACACAGGCCATGCGGACTGGAACTATATCAAGATGGCAAAAGAAGCAGTTTCCATTCCCGTTATCGGCAACGGGGATGTTAATACACCAGAAGATGCTCGGGCTATGTTGGATCAGACTGGCTGCGATGGTGTAATGATCGGGCGTGGAGCACTCGGTAATCCTTGGATGTTGTATCGTACCATTCAATATTTGAGCACCGGCGAGCTTATGCCTGAACCTGGGTTGGATGAGAAGATTAAGGTTGCTATTCTTCATATGGATCGTCTGGTAGCTCTTAAGGGAGAAGCTGTAGCTGTTCGTGAGATGCGTAAGCATATGGCTTGGTACTTAAAAGGCTTGAAGGCTGCCGCTAGAGTGAAGGATGTTCTCATGACAGAAACAAAACGCGATGGAATGGTGAGGATATTGAATGATTTTGTCGTTCAATTAAAGCATGAAGAAGAGAGCAAGGGCATTGAGATGTCTTCTTCTGCTGTATAATCGCCTTTTTTCTGCTGATATTTGAACACATCTGACTTTATATGTGGTGTCATTGACATTTTGTAGCGGTTCCAATATAATTTCACAGTATAAAATCGCCGTTACAGTAAGAGCAATGCAGCAGGGAGGGTTCTTATCCTTCTAGATTAGCATATAGTATGGTGTTTTCAATAATTGTATACGACAGGAGAATCGGTTGAGATGAGCGATAAAGAAGTCATCCTTACGCCGGACGGGCTAAAACGTCTGGAAGATGAGCTGGAGACCCTCAAATCCGTAAAACGCCGTGAGGTTGCTGAACGGATTAAGGTAGCGATTGGCTACGGAGATATCAGTGAGAACTCGGAGTATGAAGACGCGAAGAATGAGCAAGCTTTTATCGAAGG
The DNA here is from genome assembly GCF_038002705.1 of Paenibacillus sp. FSL H7-0716. Taxonomy (NCBI): domain Bacteria; kingdom Bacillati; phylum Bacillota; class Bacilli; order Caryophanales; family Paenibacillaceae; genus Paenibacillus; species Paenibacillus sp. FSL H7-0716. The sequence continues at coordinate 2,191 of NZ_JBBODA010000034.1, read as the reverse complement.
ACGCGTTCTCACTTTGGAGAAGATGCTTCGCAACGCGCGTATCATCAATAGCGACGAGATCGTTACTGACGTAGTAAGTATTGGTGTTACTGTAAGTGTCGAGGATTTGGAATATGGGGACACTATGGAGTATACGATCGTAGGTACAGCAGAGTCTGATCCACTGAATAACAAGATTTCCAACGAAAGTCCGGTAGGCAAAGCTATTATCGGGAAAAAAATAGGTACGGTTGTTGATGTTTCTACACCTGCAGGAGTTATTCAATATAAAATTCTCGATATCAGAATGAAGTAATATACAGACCTTAATGTCTGTAAATAGATGTGCTGCCATATGTATTAGTCATTTCACTGTACATAGGTAGATAAGGGAACATGTTTGGGAAAGCTTCCTTAGGGAAGCTTTTTTCAAATCATCCAGAAACGATAGGTAAAACAAACTGCTTATATTTTGAGCTGGAACGGGACTGTCCTCTAACTATGGAGACGGAGCCGTTTCTTCTTGTGTATATGATATTACTGAGTTATAAGGGGATGAATCGCATGACCGAGGAAATGAACAATGTGGACAATGCAGAGAACGAACTTAGTGAGCTTTTGCAGATCCGCCGTGCCAAACTGGACGAGCTAAGAGGACTTGGTATTGATCCTTTCGGCAAAAAATACGAGCGCACAGCTAACGCTGGCGATATCGTAGCTAAGTATGATGGACTTTCCAAAGAGGAATTGGACGAGCTTTCTGTTGAAGTGAGCATTGCTGGACGTATTATGGCAAAACGCGTTATGGGAAAAGCCAGCTTTGCGCATATCCAGGACCTTAGCGGAAGAATTCAGCTTTATGTTCGTCAAGACAGCATTCCTGAAACTCAATACGCGGCGTTTAATGTTCTCGATCTGGGAGATATTATCGGCGTTCGTGGAACAGTATTCAAAACCAAAACAGGCGAGACCTCCATCAAAGTGCATAATCTCGAAGTCTTGTCCAAATCCCTGCTGCCACTTCCTGAGAAATATCATGGTCTTAAAGATGTAGAACTGCGTTATCGCCAGCGCTATGTTGATTTGATTATTAATCCGGAAGTTCAACAGACCTTTATTGCCCGTTCAAGAATTATTCAATCGATGCGTCGCTATTTGGATTCACTTGGTTATCTTGAAGTTGAAACACCTACACTTCATACGATCGCCGGCGGAGCAGCTGCGCGTCCGTTTATTACTTACCACAACACACTTGAAATGCAGCTGTATATGCGGATTGCTATCGAGCTTCACTTGAAACGCCTTATTGTTGGCGGTTTGGAAAAAGTGTACGAAATCGGCCGTGTTTACCGTAACGAGGGAATGTCGACCCGTCATAATCCAGAGTTCACTATGATTGAGTTGTACGAAGCTTATGCTGACTACAAGGACATCATGAATCTCACGGAGAATATGATTGCACATATTGCCCAAGAGGTATTAGGTACACAACTGCTGGATTACCAAGGCAAAGAGGTAAATCTGTCTCCAGGATGGCGTCGTGTAACTATGGTTGATGCTGTTAAAGAAGTAACCGGTGTTGATTTCAGCGTTCACATGACAGATGACGAAGCACAAGCTTTGGCAAAAGAACATCGTGTGCCTGTTGAGAAACATATGACGTTCGGTCATATCCTTAACGCTTTCTTCGAGCAATTTGTAGAGGAAACGCTAATTCAGCCAACCTTTGTAATGGGACACCCTGTTGAAATTTCACCACTTGCGAAGAAAAACGATGAGGATCCACGCTTTACCGATCGTTTTGAGCTGTTTATTGTAGGTCGTGAGCACGCTAATGCATTTAGTGAATTGAATGATCCGATTGACCAACGTCAACGCTTTGAGGCACAGATCCAGGAGAAAGAGCAAGGTAATGACGAAGCTCATGAGATGGATGATGATTTCATCCGCGCCCTGGAATATGGTATGCCGCCTACTGGCGGACTGGGAATCGGTGTAGACCGTTTGATCATGCTGCTTACCAATTCTGCATCAATTCGCGATGTATTGCTGTTTCCACATATGCGTAACCGTACTGAATAGTATCTATACAACACAGGGCTTAAGGGAGCTGTCTAAGGGCAGTTCTCTCAGCTACTGTTGATTAGAAGCAGTGCTTTTACTTCATTGCTCCTATAGAATGTAGAGATTTAATATTAGTTTCAAAAAAACT
>NZ_JBBODA010000033.1:0-63027 GCF_038002705.1 Paenibacillus sp. FSL H7-0716 | reverse complement strand
GCCCCACTACCGCCCTCCCACAGCCGCCCTACTATCACACTACTGCAGCACTACTACCACCTATTCCGCACTACTGCAACAACAAAAACACTACTCAGCAAACAACGTCCTACTCTAAAACTACTCCATTTCCCATCAAGCTAGGCTTATAGAGTCCCGCTTATGTGGTTAGCGAGGCGCTTCTTTTCCCCGCTCCATGTAGTGAGGCATTCTCTTCACACAAGCCGATGTCCGCTTGGCGGAGAACCTTTCGCCCCCTCCAGCGCGCCAAAACAAGCAAACCTCTCACCAATTCATCGGCTATCATACAACAATAGATACCCATGAGTCCCCAGCCGACGCCGATTCCTAACCAATAGGAGCAGCCCACACCAATGAGGGACATAGACACGATAGAAGTATACATCGTATAACGCGTATCCCCGATGGCATTCAGCGCGTTGCCGAGGGCCATATTCAGCATTTTGGAGGGCTGGAGCAATAGATTTAGAGCTAACAAAGAAACCCCGATCGCAATAATCTTCGGATCAGATGTGAAATAACCGAGCAGCTGTTTTCCAAACAGGAATAGTAACATCATGTTAGCTGACACAATGCTCAAACCAATGAAGAGTGTACGATATGCACTGCGATAAGCTTCTTTCAGTTTGCCTGCTCCGAATAAATGAGCAATCTGTATCTGCCCCGCCAGCGCAAAAGCATAACCAAGCGTGAAGCAAAAGGACTCCAAGGTGTTAAGATACGTGCGTGCTGCTAACGCTTCGGCTCCAAGTGCAGCCAGAAAGGAATATACAATAAGCTGGGAGAATACCCAACAGGAAGAATTGATCCCAAGAGGCCAGGCAATCTTCAGGATTTGCTTGAACAGCTTGCCATTGAATATGCGGAAATCTCTAAGTCTAACCTTGATCTCGAAAGAACGCCGGAATAGGGAGTAGAGAATAATCACTCCGACCAGTCTACTGACAATACTGGAGATCGCGATGCCCGCAAGGCCTAGCTGTGGCAGACCGAATACACCAAATATAAAAATATAGTTCAGAATTATATGAATCACGTTGATGATGATCCCTGTGTACATCGGCCCTTTGGTATTCCCTGTGTTCCGGATAGCGGTACCGAGGGAAGCGATCATCCCGACCATAAAAAGTCCGCCTCCGACGTAGGAGATATACACATTGGAAAGTGACAATAGCTCAGGTGCTATATTTAGAACCCCACCAATAGGGCCCGCATAGAAAAACAAGACAATACTCACGACAATCCCCAACACGAGGCTAACCGATACTCCCATAATAGCAATCGTGCGCGCTTCACCAAAACGTTTGGAGCCCATTCTCTGTGCAATCAGAATCCCCGCTCCACCCGCAAATGTTGTAAAAAGTGTGGTCAATGCACCGAACAATTGATTGGAAATGCCGACTACGGCGACTGCATCATCAGAGATACGGCTGACCATTAATGTATCTACCGTACCCAGCAGAGTCTGTAGAAATACCTCTATAAATATAGGCCAAGCCAATACCCAGAGTCCAAAACCCTGTCTTTCTTTTTTCACTATACAAACCCTCCTCGTAAACCATGCCTACAGACTTAGCCTAAAAAATAACATCTTTATTCATTAGGTCAGACTAAATTATAGATGATATACTTTGGATGATGGTACAGATTTCAAACCAATTATTACATTATTCCAACCTCACTTAAAGGAGCTTCTGACATGAACATCTTGAACTTCACCGTTCCTCCGTTGCTGTACTACATTGTAAGCGGATTCCATACTTTCTCCCCCGGCCATTATCATATGAGCCGCCATAATACCCGGGTGTTCGATTTGCTTGTAGTTAAACAAGGCTGTTTATATATGAGTGAGGGTGGTCTCCCTTTTCAAGTAAAAGCGGGTCAGGCGCTCTTGCTTCGTCCAGACAGCCATCATTTCAGTACGGACAGCTGCAAGGAATCCACCTCTTATTATTGGCTGCATTTTCAAACGGTGGGCGACTGGAATATGACCGAGGATACGGCTGCTGTGCTTGAGAAAGACAACGTCAAAATAGAGAACTCCCTGCAATCTGACGAATTTGATATCCGGCCATTTAGCTTACGCTTGCCTCAATATACAACTCTGCTGCAGCCGTCCAAGATGGAAGAGCTGCTCTCGCAGCTGAATCAGCTTGTGCCTAATTCCCATTTAAGCGATACTCCATTTCAGCAGCAGCTGTTGTTTCAGGAGGTTATTCAGCAGTTATCCGCCTCCCTCAGCCATGAGCGCCCCTCGCCCTCCAAAATATGTGCAGAGCAAGCGGCCTCCTATTTACGCAGCCATTTTCGTGAGCACATCACTGCGCAGCAGCTAGGGGAAAGCCTAAGCTTTCACCCTGTATATATCGCTCGTTGCATGAAGAAGGAATATGGCTGTGCGCCGATGGAATATCTGCTGCATTATCGGATTCAGCAAAGTAAACTTTTGCTGATGCAGACCAGCTACACGATTGCCCGTATAGCCGAGGAAGTCGGCTTCAATCAAGCCCCTTACTTCAGCTCCAGCTTTATTCGAATAGAAGGAACCACTCCACGGGAATTCCGCCAACGTTTCTCGTAAATCTGAGTACGTTAAAGAACACAAAAAAAGGGATGCTCCCCCATTTGGCTTAGGGAACATCCCTTGCTGTTTTTTATTTTAAACCCTTCTCCTGCACATAAGCATCCCATTGCTTGATATATTCAGTCTGGATTTTTTCAAGGCCAGCTTGCTTAGCCTTTTCCATAAAGGTGGCTAAACCGGCATCAACATCCTCTACTAATCCAGCTTGCAATGGATACAGGTATTGCTTTTCCACCTGCTCTAGTGCTGCTTTTTCCGCCTGATAGGAGGTATAATCCTCAGCAAAACCCGTGAAAATATCCGGCTTCTGAATTTTGTCAAGCTCAGCGAAGATTTCCTTCACGCCGTCATAGGATTTATCAAACAACATGAACTCCGGATTCCGCCATGCCCAGCCATTCATTCCTTCGCGTGTAAAACCGTTTGTTGAAGCATCTCCAATAAGTTCATAATAGCCGTTCGCATCAATCTTATAGTTCTTTCCTTCCACACCGTATTGCGTCAGCTGATTATAACGTTTATCCATGACCATTTTTTCATAGAAGGCCAGCGCACGTTCAGGGTTCTTGCTGCTCTTCGGAATGGCGAAACCATTATGAATAGGATGAACTGGTGTTGCATAACCAATGGTATTGCCATAAGGATAGTAACCTAGATCCCAATCCGGATGTGCTGCTTTTACCTTCATCAACGTATCGTTGAAGCGAGTCGGATTATCTCCGAAGATACTTGCTGCCTTACCCGCGATAATCGGAGCCTGGATGGTATCCTTCAAGTTCAGGACGTTTTTGGAAATCAATCCGTTTTCCTGCCAGCGTCTCATCGTCAGCAGTTCTTCTTTATGTTCCTCCGAGCCCCAATAGAGATAAGCTTTTGAAGGATCATCGTACTTAATGCCAATACCGTAAGGCAGCGGACTGCCGACCTGTGAGGTGAGTGTAGAATATACATCATGAATGTTACCTCTTACGTCACTGTTAAAAGAAGCAGGCGACATCTGCGGTTCATTTTTCTTGATTCCTTCCATGTATGCTTCATAGCTAGCCAGATCTGTCGGCTGAGGCAGATTGTATTTCTTGCGCAGATCCTCACGCCATACGAAGCCGTTCGTTACATACTCCTTATAAGTCGCTGGAACGGTGTAAATCTTGCCATCAATCTTCACAGCATCCCACATTTCCTGTGGTACGAATTTCTGGAGCTCTGGGGCAGCTTTTGGCAGCAGATCATCTATAGCCAAAAAAGCTCCCTTTTTCGCATAAGCCTGATATTGTGTCCAGTCCGCAGTGAAGATCAGATCGATCGATTGACCCGACGACAGCAGCAGCTTATATTTCTGATCCCAATCTGTCCAGGTTGTATAGTTGAATTTAACGGTTGCATTCAGATCCTCTTCGGCCATTTTGTTAATTTCTGCTTCAATGCTTGAGAGGTCCTTCGGCGCATCGCCTAGCATATAGAATTGCAGCTCGACCTTTTTGGAAGTGTCCAGTCCGGTCTTCTCCTCAGTCCCTGCGTTCGTACTCTGTGCTGTGTTTCCTCCGCTATTGCTCTCTTTTACCGCCGCATTGTCCCCGTTTGCAGAATTAGAATTCCCCCCGCAGCCTGCCAGCAGCGTCAAGCCCAATACTGACGTAAGCAGAATAGACATGCGTTTGCCCCGTTGTTTATTCATCTGAATCCTCCCTTTTCACTATGCTTCTATGTTAGCCGACTGTACCTTAACCCGGTAGTGGGCAGGTTGCGGTTCTAACCTTTTACAGCGCCGATGGTTAAGCCTTTGACAAAATAACGCTGAACGAACGGGTACAGAAAAAGAATAGGTCCCGTCACGACAATTGCCATCGCCATTTTGGTAGACTCAGCAGGGACCTCTGTGGCCAGTGACACCCCGGTTCCCGCCCCCATCTGTGCGATAAACTGTGCTGAATTGATAACATTGTACAGATAGAACTGCAGCTGATATTTATGCGTATCATTGATGAACAGTGAAGAGGTGAACCAGTCATTCCAGTAATACAAAGCCAGAAATAAACCGACTGTAGCGATGCCCGGCATGGAAAGCTTGAGTACAATCTGCCAGTAAATCCGGAAATCACCAGCCCCGTCTATTTTGCCAGAATCGAATAATTCCTCAGGAACTGCAGATTTGATGAAGTTTTTCATTAAAATGATCAAAAATGGCGTCATCAGACCTGGAAGCACCAGTACCGCATAGGAATCCAGCAGACCGAGGTATTTCGTAATCATGATGTACCACGGGACAAGTCCTCCCCCAAACAAAGTCGTAAAGTATATATAGAAGGAAAAGCTATTTCGATATTTGAAATCTTTACGCGCCAGTACATAACCGGCCATAGTCATGAAAAAAAGTCCCATTACCGTTCCAATCGCAGTTGTGCTGACTGTGACCGCATATGCCCGCAGCACCTCATCCGGGAAGATGAATACCGTCTTGTAGCCCTCCAGTGAGAACTGTGCCGGTATCAGATGATAGCCATCGCGAATAATGGACTCATTGCTGGTCAAAGACGCAGAGATAATTAGCAAAAAGGGCAGCAGGCAAGCGATCGACAGGCCAATAATGACCACATAGGCAATCCAATGAAGCATTCGCGTATATTTATCCTTTTGAATTTTCATTCCTTATCCTCCTAGAACAGGGCGTAGTCATCGTTTATTTTGCGGATAATATAGTTGACCGTCATAATGAGGACGAAGCCGAACAAGGATTGATAAACCCCGGCAGCCGTTGCCATGCCCACATCAAAGGTTACTTTAAGCGAACGGTATACATAGGTATCAAGGATATCCGTCGTATTGTAGAGCAGCCCGTTATTGCCTATTAATTGATAAAAGAGATCGAACTGGCCCTTCATAATACTGCCGAGCGCAAAGAGCAGCAGCACCACAAAGGTTGATTTCAGCATCGGCACCGTTATATACCAAATCCGCTGGAAAATATTAGCGCCATCAATTTTGGCCGCTTCATAATATTCGTCACTAATCCCCGTAATCGCCGCCAGATAAATCACCATGCTGTAGCCAAGATTTTTCCATAGATAAAAGATAATGATCAGAAAGATCCATGCCCAAGGTTTACTGTAAACGTCGACCGGATCAAGGCCAAATTGGGTAAGCATTGTATTCAAGAAACCGCTGTCATAATTAAACAAGTTATAGACAATTACGCTGAGAATTACAAAGGATACAAAGTAAGGCAGAAACATTACCGATTGGCTAATCTTTTTAAACCATTTGCCATTGAGCTCACTCAGCAGGATCGCACAGACAATTGCCAGCACATTTCCCAGTACAATAAAAGCAATATTGTATCCTATCGTGTTCATCGTGAGCTTTACCAGCGTACCGGATCTCCAGAGGAACTCGAAATTCTGTAATCCCACAAACTTGGAGTTGAACATGCTGCTGTTGAAGTCGAATTGAGTGAACGCATAATAGATGCCTACCATTGGAAAATAGGAATTCACTAGAAAAAAGATCAAGGTCGGCAGCAGCATCAGAAACATTACCCGATTATGCACCAGCTCATACAACAATCCTTTCTTCTTTCTTGTCGTTCGTAAGCGTGCTCTACCATCAGCCTGGATGCCAAGTTCGACGTTTGAAATTCCTTTGGATGAGGTTTGGCTCAAGATCTTTCACTCCCCTTAATATAGAAACTGCATAATTCCACTATAGGGGGATTCCTCTGAACACAGAAGTGAAGCTTACAAGCCTTACTGCACAAACTGGCGAAACAGGAACTGAACAATCAGGATGTTTATGTAAAAGTCTCCGGAGACCCACAGAGCTTCTCAAGCTTCGCTAACTCCTTATAATCCTTGTAGAAAAGACTGTTTTGTACACGAATATTTAATTTGTTCACTCCCTTCAGATTGGAAAAATGCAGGATTCTAAGGTTGCTCCACTGTTCTGTTCACTCTTGGGGACTTATAATAAAGGAACTTCATAATATGAATTCATCCAGAGTCTTGTCCGAGTAAGTCATATGATGATCAGGGGGGACGGTATGAAGAATAATGATCTACGGAGAAAAAGACTACTGTATGGCAAGCTGCTCACCACCATAACCCTGTGCATATCGTTAACCCTTCTTATCTCTACGTTTGTTTACTATACGTACTACATCGGCGTCGAGAAGACGCAAACCTTCCGCTCCGATCTAAGGGACCTGACCCAGACTGGCAAAAAAGTGGTCAACATGGCTGAAGTCGCGCAAACGCTTTCATTTCAACTGTATCGAACCAGCACGATTTCTCATCTGTTGTTCTACAACAAGCCTTCTATTTATGAGGTAACCGCGGCGATGTCCGATCTCGGAAACTACTTAAATTCCATGCCTTATATTGAATCCATCTATGTATATAATCCGAATAATGACACGGTTTATATTTCGGCAGCACAGGGCCAGAATGGCGTATTCACCACCCGCGAACTGGTGGACACTGAAATTATTCAGATGCTGAATCATTATCAGGATTACAAAGCATTTACGCCGATTCCGCGAACCTATTCCATAGATGAACCTGAGAAGAAAACCATCTCAGTCTATACTTACCTCTGCTATGATGCGATCAATTGGGACCGCTCTATTAACTCTGCAGTTATTGTTAACATATCCGCGGCTTGGATCAATAAAGAACTGGCTAACGGCAATACACCCGGTAGTGGCAGTACCTACATTTTGGATGACCAAGGCCGTTTTCTGTCGGGGAATAAGCTGACACTGGAGAAGCTCTCCGGGGATGAAAACAGTTGGCTCGAGCATCAAGTAAAAGCACGTTCTGCCGGCTATTTTACTGCCCCTTTTAGAGGGAATAAATCACTGGTGTCCTATACTTCGCCCGATTCGCTTGGCTGGCAATATGTGCGCATTACTCCTTATGAGGTGATTACCGAACAGACCAATCATATCCGCAATACTACACTTCTGATTTCTCTAATTATCCTATTGTTCGGTCTTGTTATTTCCAGGGTACTGTCCAAACGGCTTTATCTGCCGATTGATTCGATCGTAAGCCGAATGAACACCCTTGAGGCAGATAAACGCAACAGCATGTTCACGATCAGGCAGAATTCATTACGCAATCTGGTGCTTGGCATTAAATCTCCTCATAACAGCCGGCAAAATGATGTTCAACAGCTGGGTATTTCTTTTAATTTAAACGAGGGCTACCGGCTAGTATTACTACGCATTGATGAGTACGAAGCTCTGCGAAAGGAACGAGGTTCTTATCTCCTTCCATACAAGTTTGCCATCATGAATATTGCCTCAGAGATCTGTGGACAGACTTATCAGGTGGAAACTGTAGATATGAATGACGATAGCGTGGTCATGTTGCTTAGCAGCATGACCTCCACTGAGCATCTGGATACCGAGCTGATTGAAGTGCTGCTGAGGCAGATCCGCGTGGCCTGCTGTGATTATCTAAAAATCGGACTGTCGTTAGTATACAGCCCTATCAGTGATAATCCAGATGTACTAAACCGGCTGTACAGTCAGGCCAGAGAAGCTTCCAAACATAGACTGTTTTATGGTCATGGCAGCTTGATCAATGCTGAGCGCATTAGCGAGCTTCATAACAATCTTTACTCCTACCCGGCTGACAGCGAGAAAAAGCTGGTCGATGCGCTCACAAGTGGCAGAACAGACGAAGCCCGCAGTCACTTCTCCGAAATGGTACGTGAAATGGAGCAATATCCCTATCATGTGCTGGAACTTACTGTTTCAAGGGTGACGCTAACGATTAAGAGAATTGTCGATAACATCAAGAAGCTTAGTCCTGCCTCCACCGAAGGGATAATGGTGATGCCTTCGCTTGAACATTATGAAACGATAGAAGAATTTGAGGCAGCTTTTTACCAGCTTTTCGATCATATTCAGGAATTCCAAGCGGATAAGCGCAGCTCCAAGCAAAGCGATCTAATCCGGCAAATCAACCAAACCATTCAGCAATCTTACATGGATCCTTGCTTGAGTCTGAACCAAATTGCCGATGAACTTAATATGTCTCCGATTTATGTCAGCAGACTTTATAAGCAGCAGACCCTAACCACTATTGTGGATGTCATCATGGAGGTACGGATGAAAGAAGTATGCCGCCTGCTTGTAGAGAGTGATTTGTCGGTATCGGATATTGCTGAAGTAACTGGCTTCACCAGCAGTTCTTATCTCCACCGGATGTTCAAACGCAACTTCAGCCTTACGCCAATAGAATTCAGACGGACCAAAAACAGTTCATAACATGAATCACCTATCCCCCAAAAAGAAGGGTGTTCCAGCAGCCATTACATTGGCTTTTGGAACACCCTTCGATACCCTATGAAATATTAAAATACCTTCGTAATATTTGCTTCATTCTCACCTGCAAGAATGGTGTATTCTTTGGTCAACAGATTAGCTTCAAGCTTCGCCACAGTGTTCTCATTTTTCCAAGTGATGTTCAGCTCATTCTCATTACCTTGTTCAATCTTGATCTCACCATTAAAAGCTGGACAGCTATTTCTGAATTTCAACAATGCGAACAGCTTTTGAACAACAGGACGTTGTACCTCAGCAGCAATTTCATCTTTAGAATAATAATGGCGGTTAATATTGCGTCCTTCTTTTGTGCTTTCGAGCAGCTCAATATCATTCTCGCCAGCGAATAGACCTACATAATAAATCTGTGGAATACCAGGGGCGAAGCACTGAATAGCTCTGGCCAAAAGATACGCCTGATCATCATTGCCAAGTGCAGAATAATAAGTGCAGTTAATTTGATAAATATCCAGATTATTATAAGCGGCGGAGCTGTATTTTTTCTTAACATTTGCTCCTTGGCTGTATAGGCTTTCTCTGGTCATTTCAGCCTCTTCGTCGGTCATCAGATCCTTAACATCCACCACGCCAATGCCGTCATGCGTATCCAGGGTAGTGAATTGTTTTCTCGGACAGATTTCCAGCCAATGCGCAAGCCGATTTACTTTTCCACTATATAGAGCATGTAATACCAACATTGGCAGGGCGAAATCATAGACATAATAATCCTTGTCTGCAATCTTCAATTGAATGCTGTAATGCTCATGGATTTCCGGAAGAACAGTTACGCCATAAGGCTCCACTACTTCTTTAGACAAATTCAACATTTCCCAAATATCCGGTTCTACGAAAAAGCAGTTGGTACCCATCCTTTTGTTGGCATAGGCAAAAGCGTCCAGCCGGATAATCGATGCTCCTTTATCAGCAAGAAAGGTCAGATTGTCTTTTACGAATTTCTTCGTAGTTTCCGTAGTCACGTCCAGATCGATCTGCTGCTCATCAAACGTACACCAAACCTTTTCCTTCGTCCCATCTTTAAAAGTAACCTCTACGTATGGCGCCCGCGGTTTACGTTTATAAATTAAATCTACATCAACCTCCGTTGGTTCACCGTTAGGCCAGAAATCCTTGTAACGAATAAATAAATCCTTGTATTGTGATGCATCCTTCTTCTCAAGGAAATCTTGAAAGTATGGAGACTGCTGTGAAACGTGATTGATCATGAAATCATACATCATGTAGAATTTCTCGCTCATCTGTTCGATTTCCGCCCAGTCGCCAAAAGCTGAGTCAACCTTGGTGTAATCCATCGGGGCAAATCCCCGGTCGCCCGAAGAGGGGTAAAACGGCAATAAATGAACCCCACCCACGACTCCTTGCAAGTGTGTATCCAGTACTTCGTTTAGTTCTTTTAAATTGTTTCCCATGCTATCTGCGTAAGTGATAAGCATAGCTTCATTTTTAATCTGCATATTGGCGTTCTCCTAACAAAATTGTTCTTCTCTAGAACATTTATTTAAAACCAATTTTATAGATGCGCAAATAATATGTCAAACGTTTTCATATAATTATATTCATATAATATAGACAAAATTATTGATATTTAATATTATACCTAAATATTTTGTGGTAACGTATAACATACCTATTATAACTATCAAAAACAATCTATGCTTTTACAATTGTTAGTCCCGATTAGTGTCAACAATCCAAGAAAGTTGTAGAATATAGATTAGAGCATTTTATGAAACGGGGATGAAGGGTATGGCAAGTATAAAAGATGTTGCCAAGGAAGCGGGCGTTGCTGTAGCTACCGTGTCCAGAGTAATGAACAACCGGGGATATATCAGCAAAGAGACGCGTAAAAAAGTTGAACAAGCGATGGACGCCTTAGATTATCATCCTAATCAAATCGCCAGAGCCTTACAGAAGAATCAATCCTTTTTTATTGGGATTATTGTTCCAGATTCAAATCACCCTTTCTTTTCCGATCTCATCAAGTATGTTGAAATGAGTGCTAATGAAAAAAACTATAAATTGCTAATATGCAATTCTCTTGACGATCCTGAGAAAGAAGCCAACTATATTAGCATGCTCCGCCAGAATCAAGTAGATGGCATTATCATGTGCAGCCATACCATGAATATTGAAAGCTATAAAAAGGTCCCTTTCCCTATTGTCTCTTTTGACCGTTTTATTTCCTCCAATATCCCTTGTGTGGGATCGGATAATTACCGCGGTGGTGAGCTAGCTACCGAACATTTGATACAGCTGGGCTGTAAACGGTTGCTACATATCTCCGGCCCGCTAGATCTGGATATTCTAGCGAATCGTCGTCGGGATGCTTTTGTCATCACAAGTATGAAACATGGTGTAACTTACGATATTATCGAAGGCGCGCACAACAAGCTTACCTTTGATTATTTTTGGTCCTTTGTCACCGAAAATATCTCTCCGGCCCAACTTCGAGAATATGATGGAGTATTTTGCAGTAATGATATTGTGGCTTATGCTTTATACATTTATGCTGAACAGCAAGGCATTCGAGTGCCTGAGCAACTGAAAATCATCGGTTATGATTACCACAGCTTTACCCGCATGCTTCAGAGCCCTAAATTGACTACCATTATGCAACCTAGTGATCGGATCGGGGTCATGCTGACCAATACTCTCCTGCAAATGATCGAAAGTGCTGACGGAGAGCTAATCAACAACACTACTGTAGACGTAACTCTCATTAAAGGAGAGACTACTTAACGTATCTATTAAAAAGGTAGACTACCGTAATCAGCGGTGGCCTGCCTTTTTTGTATTGCTTCATTAATAAAGACTTTCAGGAATAACGGCTTTTTGGGCAATTATTGTAACAACTTCCACTTCTCAGAATATGCTAATTGGGCAGGTTCCCATTTTTTAAAGGAATGAACAGGAGAAGTTCAAGGAGGAGATATAGAAATATGCCTGATTACAGACCATTTAAAGGCGATGCTATCCTAAACAAGCATGGAAGGATTAGCAGTCCTATTAGAAAGAGGGAGTGTAACGCACTATTAAAAATAGTCACTGATCTCTCTGCAGTGGTACCCCCCGTACTTACGACTCCCACAACACTTCATATTGCCAATCTCCAAAGAGTATTAAGAGAACTATTGGAATTCTTGCATACCTCTAAATTATGCAGCCCTTTTAGAACTGAGCTACTTTCTGTAGTAGAGATAACCATTGTATCGACCGAAGTTAATCCCTTTTCAGTCGTTAGCGTCGGCACCAATCTTCAACTGCTGTTAGCTGAGTTATTATCTTTTATTCTCGCCACGAAGATTGACTCTAACTGTAAAGATCAGTTGATTATTCAGATCAGACATATTCAAGCTTCTATTACACAAGCCATTGGATTGCCTATTAAAGGTGTGACTGGACCTCAAGGGCCACAGGGACCACAGGGACCTCAGGGACCTCAGGGGCCGCAAGGATCTCAGGGGGTTCCGGGAGCAACGGGAACTACAGGGGCAGGGCTGCAAGGAATTGTTGCTTTTAATCCTGCATTAAGCCCTACTTATCCTGCCGGTCAAGTAGTAACCTTCAATGGCAGTACCTATATAGCTACTGTTGCGGGACCAACGGGAACACCTGGAAGTTCACCAGATTATTTATTAATTGCTGGGGGCTCCACAGGCCCCCAAGGACCTCAAGGACCTCAAGGAACACCGGGACTTCAAGGACCTCAGGGGCCGCAAGGGGTAGGGCTGCAGGGGATTGTAATCTTTAATCCTGCACAAAGTCCTACTTATCCAGCAGGTCAAGTAGTAACCTTTAATGGCAGCACCTATATAGCTACCGTTTCTGGACCTACTGGAATACCTGGAAGTTCACCAGATTACTTGTTAATCGCTGGTGGTGCGATGGGACCTCAAGGACCACAGGGTCCGCAAGGGATTCAAGGGCCAACAGGTGCGCAAGGACCAGCGGGTCCAGGTGTAGGAGCAACTGGAGCGACTGGCTCGACGGGGGCTGCCGGCTTGGCGGGCCCTGCTGGTGCAACGGGCGCGACTGGGGACCCGGGCGCGGTCGGCGTTGCCGGAGCTACGGGTGCCACGGGTGATCCAGGCGCGGTCGGCGTTGCCGGAGCTACGGGTACTACGGGGGCGACTGGAGCGACCGGTGATCCGGGCGCGGTCGGCGTTGCCGGAGCTACCGGTGTAACGGGTGCCACGGGTGATCCGGGCGCGATCGGAGCTACTGGCATTACCGGAGTCACTGGTGCAACCGGTAACGGTGCAATTATTCCACTGGCATCCGGAGGACCTATTATTATGACCACGGTTTTAGGTGGTTTGGTTGGAACAACAAGCCTTGTAGGCTTCGGAAGTTCAGCTACAGGCATTTCGCTTGTTGGCGGTAATATTGATTTGACAGGTACTCTCCTTGGACCACTTATCAATTTTGCATTCTCAACTCCTCGAGCAGGAGTAATAACTTCCATTGCCGCTTACTTCAGTAATACCATAGCTTTATCGCTGCTTGGTACTACGATAAATGTAACAGCGCAATTGTACCAATCTGCCACACCAAATAACACATTTACTCCTATTCCAGGCGCAACCGTCCCACTTCCGCCTATCACCGGTACTATCAATTTAGGAACTTTTGTCAGCGGAATTACGAATGGTATCAATTTTGCTGTAACGCCACAGACACGTTTGCTTATGGTATTTTCAGCCACTGCTACAGGCCTCACCCTTGTAAATACAGTCACTGGTTATGCAAGTGCTGGCTTTACGATTGTATAATCACTAAACCAAATATTAAAAAAGCATCTGCGATTCCTTTTGAAGGAGTGACAGATGCTTTTTTAGTAATATGCGGGTTCAACTTCTTGATCCTTCGGACTCAAATGCCGCTATTCGTTAATTTATCACTGTTTAGAGAGAATATCGGACCTGAGAGGCGCTATTGGGCAAGAATGGTGCTCATTTCCGTCTATTTTATACCAATAACGCCTATGGGGTCCTATAGCAACTTAAAAAGAGGAAAATGCTGCAGATAAGAGCGCCTGTGTCCGATAGCTACTCCGTTCACTGGGATTCGCACTCCGTTTACTGAGATTCGTACTCCGTTTACTCAGATTCATATTCCGTTCACTGGGAACCATAGCTCGTTCACTGGGAGTCATAATCCGTTCACTAGGATTCACACTTTGTCACTGTTTGCAAAAACGAACCTCACAACAAATACACCTTCAACTTATCGATGACCTCATCGATTTCCGCTATAGTCGTATATCGTCCCACACTAAAACGAACCGCTCCCCGTCCAATATTCTCCGATACATGCATAGCCTTTAGAACAGGCGAAATCAACGTTTCACCGGAATGGCACGCCGAGCCAGTAGAAGCTGCTACATCTTCTAACGAAGCAATAATCTCATGACCCACTGCTCCAAGAAAACTAACGTTAAGGGTGTTAGGCAAGCGCTTGTGTTTATGACCATTCAAATGAATTTTTTCGCCAAAAGACTCCTGCAGTCTTCCATAAAAATAATCCGTAACTTGTTTAACTCTTTCTCTAGAATCAGATTCAGCAGCAAGCTCGCAGGCTTTTCCTAAGCCAATAATGTAGGGTGTATTTTCTGTCCCCGCTCTTCGCCCTTGTTCATGGCCCGCACCAAGTATCAAAGGCTCAATGTGAATGCCGTCCCGAATGTACAGTGCTCCAATACCTTTGGGCGCATATAATTTATGGCCTGCAAGCGTTAGAAAATCCACTCCTAAATCCGCTATATCGAGATCTACTTTTCCCGCAGATTGTGAAGCATCTGTATGCATAAGAATGCCCCGTTCGTGGCAGACCTCAGCTATTTCCTTGATCGGCTGGATCGTACCCGTTTCGTTATTAGAGTGCATGATGGAGACCAGAATGGTTTGGTCCGTGAGCTGCTTTTTCACATCGTCAACCTGCACCAATCCATACGAGTCAACAGGTACATAAGTCAGGTTGTAGCCCATCTGCTCCAGATACTGGCAGGGTTTAATTACCGCTGGATGCTCAATAGCAGACAGGATAATGTGATTACCTTTATGGCGATACGTTTGGGCTACTCCTTTAATGACAGTATTATTAGACTCACTGCCCCCACTGGTAAAAAACACCTCACCCGGCGCACAATTCAGGAAATCAGCCACCTGTATTCTTGCCTGCTCTATTCCGAGTTTAGCTTCACGCCCCAAAGAATGACTGCTTGAGGGATTCCCAAAATGACCGTAAAGATAAGGGATCATAACCTCTGCTACTTCCTTATCTACTGGTGTTGTAGCGTTGTAATCTAAATAGATCATATTAGTAAAGCCCCCCTTTAACCATAACGTGAAGCCTATACCTCATCCTGATGTTTTAAAAAAGAACGCACAGCTGTCTCAGCTTCATCCAGATTATTCACTTTAAAAGTAACTCTCTCAATGCCTTCATACTGAGTAGACGTATAATCGTATCTAGGATCGTAGTAATACTCTAACAGCAGCGCCACAGCTTCACCGAACAAATCCGCCTGCAAGCATCGTTCGATTTCTGCTGCAACAGGGATATGAATTCGGGATTTGATACTCCGAAATGCAGAAATACACTGCTCCTTGTACTCTTCTGGCCGGTAATCCTCAAGGATTTGCTGCACTCTGGCTTGCAAAGGCATCTCAATCCAGATCTGTGTTCCGATCTCTTTTTGCTCGGTCATAAACGGGGGCATCACTATCTTACCAATCTTTTTGCTCTCCGCTTCAAATAGTACATAAGGAGAATCCCCGATCTTAATTAACTCCTCCAAAAGAAGACTATCGAACGTTTTTTGATTGTTTGCACGAAGGCCGATCTCACCAAAAATAGAACCACGATGACCTGCCATCCCTTCCAAATCCAGTACGGGGTAGCCATGCACTTTCAGGCGGTGTAGCAGGTTGGTTTTGCCTGTACCCGTATTTCCGTGTATCACATAAGACTTCGCCTTGAATTCATAGGACTCCAATTCGTCGAGCACCCATTTACGATAAGCCTTATAGCCGCCTATCAGCCGGTAAGCATGAATATCCATTAAAGAGAGTACGGTCGCAGTTGTACGGCTGCGCATACCTCCCCTCCAGCAGAATACAGCTTTGTCTCCTTGAATCGCGGCAAATTCTTTTACAAAATAAGGAAGTTTTGCCGCAGCAATCTCCAAACCGCGTTCTTTCGCGGCCTGCACACTTGTCTGTTTATACAACGTCCCTACTTCAGCCCGTTCCTGATCATCAAAAAAGGGAATATTCAAACTATCCGGCAGCGTTGCATCTTTATATTCAGAAGGAGATCTAACATCAATAATGGTGATCTGCTTCTTGTTTTTTAACACTCTAAGTTCTTCCAGTGTAATGTCCTGAAACAATATGCTCTCTCCTCTGGTGGCTAACCTTCATAATTTGCTCTAAGCCGGTATACAATGATTATTTCGCAGCAGCTATAACCGTAATCTGACCCGGATGCTCTTCTGTTACCTCTCCGATCAATGCCGCTTCTACCCCTGCATCTACTAACGTTTTTAGCAAATCTTCGCTTTGTTCAGGGGTCACAGAGATCAGCAATCCGCCAGAAGTCACAGCGTCACATAGAATATAGCGGCTTAGTTGGTCCATCTCTTCCGGATAAAGAATACTGCCTTCCAAATGGGCAAAGTTATTCTTAGTGCCTCCTGGAACAAATCCCTGCTCCGCAAGCTCTCTTACTCTTGGCAGCATCGGTACATCGCCTTGACGAATAATCAGTCCGCGGTTACTTCCTTTTGCCATTTCCGAGGCATGTCCCAGTAGCCCAAATCCGGTAACATCTGTACAAGCATGTACATCATAAGGCTCCATGATTTCAGCCGCTTTTTTATTCAAAGTAGACATTACTGTCGTGAGGCGTGTGGTTTCTTCAGGAGATAGCTGATCCTTTTTAATGGAAGTTGTTAAGATCCCCACTCCGATAGGCTTCGTTAAAATCAGCTTGTCTCCCACCTTGGCGCCCGCATTCGTTCTTACTTTGTCAGGATGCACAAGGCCCGTAACGGCCAATCCGAATTTGGGCTCTTTATCGTCGATGGAATGTCCGCCCACAAGAGTAGCTCCTGCTTCCTGTACTTTATCCGCCGCGCCGCGCAAAATATCACCAAGAACGCTTTTATCTAAAACAGAAATAGGAAAAGCCACAATATTAAGCACCGTAAGCGGCTTTCCACCCATCGCATAAATATCACTTAATGCATTGGCTGCTGCAATTTGACCAAATGAATAGGGATCATCCACGATCGGCGTGAAAAAATCAACAGTTTGCACTAACGCTAATTCATCACTTAAACGATACACCCCTGCATCATCACTAGTATCAAGACCTACAAGTAGATCCGGGTTAGGAACAGTTGGTGGCAGACTACGAATAACCTGCATGAGATCGGCGGGACCGATTTTGCAGCCGCAGCCCCCTTTTGAAGATAATGAAGTCAGTTTTATGGTTTCAGCTTGAGACATCATGACTCAGCTCCTTTGGTATGAATTATCTTAATCTTACACGAGTAGATCGCATTGCACAAAATGCAAGAGTAGCAGATGCGTTGCTTATTACACCTCTCTCTATACACTTACCTTCACTACTTAGGGTCTACTGTTCTTCCCACGTCGGGTGAGCTATATTTGGTGCTGTGGTAGGGTAGGTACATTAAGTGGCGTTCTAGCTACAATATGCTTGTAAATGTTCAACATCCACCGGTTGGTAAAATACTAAAGGCTGGCTCATTCGTAGATTTCACTACTGATGAGCCAGCCTTTAGTTAGATATCCATTATATTAGGGAAATCCTCCCTAATATTCATCGATAATCGCTTTAAAATGAGGTTTTTAGGGAATTTCTCCCTAAAAATTCATGCAAATACCCATTTATGGCTAAAAGCATCCTATTATTAGGGAAGTTTTCCCTAATTCACGTTCTAGGAGCCATAATCTCCTTCATTTTAGGGAGGATTTCCCTAATCTACGTTCTAGGAGCCATGCTGTCGATCATTTTAGGGAGGATTTCCCTAAAGTTCTTCCCAGAAGGACGTCCCACAGCCAGCTCATCTCCTGGCTATGGGACGCCTATTTTCTCACTTAAACGCTTCGCTTGTAAAGGGATCAACTAATCTGCTGACTGCCCTGCTGCTTCTCCAAGAAACGCTGAAGAATCGCATTGAATTGCTCCGGCTGGCACAGATTACTTGGATCTAATGCGTTCGGAATAATCGCCAACTGCGCATGTGGCAGCTGAGACACCATTTCCTTCATACAATTCACTCCAAATTCATTAAAGTCCCCTACAATACATAAAGCGGGACGTTTAAAAGCCTTTAAACACCTGGTGTAATCAACATGGCTCGTGGCCAGCCTTTGCCGGTATAGCTCCCGGGGACGTTTGTCCAGCAGCCCTCTTCTAATCTCATTGTAGGCCAGACTCCAGCGCTCTCGGTACATCATCCGAATCGAAGGCAACACCAGCTCGCTTGGGAGATAATACATTAGTAAACTGCAATATGCTGCCATAGTTTGTATTTTCCCTACTATTGTTGATCCGTGAGTCCTACAAAAGCTATCCGCGACCACAATGGCTTTTACACGCTCAGGATATTGTTTGGCAATATGCTGAACGACTAAGCCACCATAAGCGATTCCTACAAAAACTGCTTCACGGATACCTAGGTCATTCAACAGCATAATCAGATCCAGACATTGCGTCTCAATAATCTCATGTGGGGCCTCCAGCAGTTTACCAGACTTGCCATTCCCCCGTAAATCGCACAAAATCACTTTATATTTATCGGAAAAATACTCCAGCTGTGGTTTGAACATACTGTGTGTTAATCCATGTCCATGGATAAACACAACCGGAGTGCCAGTTCCATTGATTTCATAATAGAGCGAAGTTCCGTTCAGTTTAGCGATAGGCAAAGGTAACACCTCTTTCATAATAAATTCTACGACTATATCTGCTTAAAAACGCAGCAAAAAACCACAGAGGGATTCTCTGTGGCTATTCATCACTAAACACGCCATTCATCCTCTCTCCATACGCTTACGAGGTTAGCTGTCGGATTCGGGCAGTGAGAGTTGCCCTACCTGTAGGGATGCATATTATGCACCCGGAACAGGATTCACCCCATAACCAGTGCCGACTCTCACATCGGCTGCCAGTTGTTGGTTCCCCCGCTTTCCAGAAACGGAAATTAAGCGGATTGCTTATGTAATTGTAAATTTAAGATAATTGTCAGTTCTGAGATGAATCATACTCTTGTAAGGTTTGCTTGTAAAGGAGGGCTCTGGTCAAAATAATGTTGAAAGCAATGCTTTTCATTTCATATTAAGCATACTCTTCATTTTCTCTTTCTTTTGCTCTTGTTTACTCGTTTTCTTTAGAAAAACAGCTCTGAAGCAAGCGAAAATAGGAGTAATTCACCAGTACTTTCCTATTTAATAAGAAACGACAATCTCCAATAAAAATGAATACTAAAATCGTCCTTTCAATGGAGGCATGAAAGGAGGGTCAAACGAATCATCACCAATATTGGGCCAGTTTCTAAACCTTGGGGTGTTCGTCGTTTCTATGTCCGCGATCCGTTTGGCAAGCTTGTTAATATTATTTCACATGAACAGCACGAATGATTTCATAAAAAAGAAAAAAGCTAAGCAGAATCAGAGATATTCCCTGTCCACTTAGCTCCCTTTTACAATACTATGGCTACAAAAGATCGGCGTTTTTCAATGCATGCTCCCAGCTTGGAAAAAAGAACAGCGCACTTCTCATAAGCTCTGGGTCGCTTTGCTTTACTTGTTTTTTACTGATCGAGCTTCCGTCGCTTTGCAGCTTTTTGATCCGACTTAATACTTCATCAGCCTCCAAAGGAATTTCCATTGAAACACTCCTTTCTCAGTGACCTGTTTCCCTTCATTTTCTCCATAATATGTTTATTTATTCCGTACTCTTAATTTCCCCAGATTAAACCATCTGATAGATGGGTTGTTCAGCAATGAACCGGGTAGGAAGCATGGGATATTTGTCTGCTAAGATTTCAGCTAAATATTTCATTCCCGGCGCTTCACTCTCCGCATGACCTAACATGATGAGTGCTTTAGATCTGCCTTGGTGCCCTGCATCCCGCACATATTCCGGAGTCTCCCACTCTGGTCCTTCTCCAGCGATAATTAAATCAAGATTGTGATCATTAAAAAGCGGAATAGCCATCGTCCCGCCTCCTCTGTAACCTACTAATATCCCTACGCGTTTGCAGGACAGAGACAGGTCACCAGCAGCGCGTACATAAGAGATGCCTAGCTTACTTTTAATATACTGAGCAGCTTCCATTACAGTCATAGCAGGAATAGTGAGAATCGTAGCAGCCGCTTGCTGCTCTTCCACATAGTCTGACCAATCCAGCTCTCGCAGCAAACCAATCATAATCCCATCCGGCTCTTGCCGATGCCAATAATCATGATAACGAAAAATAGCTATTGGGGAATGTCCGATCAGACTTTTTTTCGCATGATAAACCGGATCACCTTCCAACCACTCGCTCGCCGCATGATGGCTATAAAATACACCTTCATGCGTGATCAGCAAATTGGCTCCTAACGCTATTGCTTGCTCCACAATATTTTGCGTGGCAGAAAAGGCCGTAATAATCCCTGTGACTTCAGTTTCCGGTTCCCCTGGGTTCAGAATATCCACAGTGCCTTCTACCTGCTCCACAGTTCCCATTAAATCTTCCAAAATCGCTCTAATCGTGAGGTTCACTATCATCATCCCTCGAATCGAAATCTAATAAATCTTTCTGCCTTTAAAATCCTCAATTCCGCTCTTGCGGTAAAAATACGTATTGATCCGATCTCTCCATTCCTGCGCATGCTCTGCTTGCTCTTCAAGACGGTGCTTCACTTGTATATACAATCCACTATCCATGCTGCCTTCAAGTGATTCCCATGTCGCTAGAAGCTGTGCAGCCTGCTCAGCCCCCTCGAAATGAGTATCGTAGATATGCTGAATAATAGTTTGACCCGATTGCAGAACATGCGTGTATGGAACATGATGAAAGAACAGCAACAGCTCTTCTGGACAAGACGCTAGATTCTCATAATTTGATGCATTAAGACCCATATACTGTCCGCTATAACCCGTTCCCGATTTGACCGAACGATCTACACCAATGCCCTTATGATCCGCATAATGGTACGTTCCCCACTTGGCGTATTCATATCCATCCACATTTGGTCCATAATGATGATCCGGATTAACCATCCAGCCCACACCTAATGGAGCTGTGTAAGATTCGTAAATCCTCCATGAGTCCATTAACATCCCGCGAATAGCAGCCACCAGACCTTTATCAGTGCCAAAGGTAAGGCGAATCCATTCCTCAGCTATTTCTTTTGCCGTCAGCTCCGGATTCCAAATTAATCTCCCATATCCATACAGATTAGCTTGAGCTAACCCGTGCCCCGTCCAGTTCATGTCATCCCCGACATTAGTTACAGCAGCCACACCATTATACTTATTTCCCCACACCGATCCGTCCACAATATGTTTCACAAGCGTAGTTTGCCCTTTGGCATAAGTATTGAAATCAAGGACTTCTTTCCACTGTGGAACCAGATAACAGAGATGCCGCTGCTGCCCCGTATATTCTTGAGCAATCTGAAACTCCATCAGATGATTGGTATGTTCCAGTGCGCCAAACAGCGGAGATACCGGTTCTCTAACTTGAAAATCCATCGGTCCATTCTTGATTTGCAGCACTACATTATCATTAAACCGGCCATCCAATGGTTTGAAATGATCATACGCTGCTCTGGCCCGATCTGTCTTACGGTCACGCCAATCCTGCTTGCAGTTATATACGAAACAACGCCAAATCACGATTCCGCCAAACGGCTCCAGTGCTTCTCCCAGCATATTAGCGCCATCGGCATGGTCACGCCCGTAAGTGAATGGCCCTGGTCGATTTTCTGAATCCGCTTTGACTACAAACCCGCCAAAATCAGGTATCGCTCGATAAACCTCACCAGCCTTATCTTTCCACCATTGCCGCACCGCTGGGTCCAGTGGATCAGCTGTCTCCAATGCTCCGATCTGTATCGGGCTGGCGAAGTTAGCACTGAGGAATAGCTTAATTCCGTATACGCGGAATATACCTGCAATTAACGCGATATCAGGCAAATATTGCTCCGTTATAAATAGAGATTCAAGCTCATGAACATTCACATTGTTAATCGAAATCGCGTTGATTCCCACAGAGGACATCAATCTGGCATAATCACGCAGCCGCTTTGTATCGTTAAGAAATTGATTGGACTCGTAAAAAAAGGACCGTCCAGCATAGCCACGTTCAATACTGCCATCAAAATTATCCCAGTGATTAATCATTCGCAGGCCGTTCACAGGACTCATAGACAAATTCAGAGCGTCTATCTCGCTTTCTGTTCCTATCAGCCGTAACAGATGGAATACGCCATACAATATTCCAACAGGCGTTGAAGCACCGATAGCGACACATTGCTCAGTAGCGTTTGTACGTATAAGGAAACCTTCAGCACCCAGTGAATCGGTTCGCTCTCCTCCGAATACTCTACCAATTAACGGATTCCCCCCTTGGAAGGTTCCTATAACGATACACGGTCCTTCTGGTTGCGCTGTGAGCAGTGGTGCCTTGCCCAGCATAGAGGTCATCCCCTGTATGAATTCCGCGGCTGCGGCCTGAATCGTCTCATTGTCCTCCGTTACAACCAGCTCACCACACCAATTTATATATTGATTGTATAGAGATCCAGATTTCAGCTGGCCATAGTTGAGCCAAGCCTCATAAGCGGTATTGGTCATGTTTATTCCTCCCGTATAAATAACCCGCCCTGGATTGAAAAGGACGGGTTCATAATTCGCAAGCTTGAGCAGGTTACCCGCTCTATGATTTGGTGACAGCGTTAAGCAATTGGTGATAAGCTGGCTTAGGATTATGCTGCTCATCGAATAGAAACGGCCAATTTTTCCGGCCCCGAACAGGGAAGCCGTCCAGCCATGTATAGTCATCCGCTGCTCCCCAGAAAGTGACTGAGCTAATCACGTCGCGGTATTCTTTCAACAGAGCAAACATCGCTTCATACCGCTCTGCCTGCAGCTCGAGCAGTTCGGCAGGTGCAACCTTTAAATCGATTCGTTTGTCATCGAAACGGAACATGGACACATCCAGCTCTGTCAATTGGAGCTGAAGCCCTAAAGATGCATACTTATCAATAGCAGCACGTATATCGTCTAAGCTCGGATCGTATAGATTCCAGTGGGCTTGCAATCCGACGCCATGGATCGGCACTCCTTGTTCCAGCAGCGACTTCACCATTTTATAGATTTTGTCGCGCTTAAGCGGATTAGACTCGTTATAGTCGTTGTAGAATAATAAAGCCTTAGGATCGGCTTCATGAGCGAATTCAAAAGCTTTGCCGATAAACTCCGGTCCGACAATGTCTAGCCACTTTGACTGGCGAAGAAGTTCTTCTCCTTCATCTGCAATAACTTCATTTACGACATCCCAAGCATAGATATCTTCCTTGTAACGCCCAACCACGGTCTGAATATGTGATTTGAGCCGTGCAAGCAATGTCTCTTTGCTAACAGGCCCGCCCTTCTTATCCTCAAACAACCAGTCCGTAGTCTGGTTATGCCAGACTAAAGTATGCCCACGCATAGCCATATGATGTTTTCGGGCGAAGGCAACCAACTGATCTGCTAGTTTAAAGTTATAAATGTCTTCAAGCGGATGCAGACTTTCAAACTTCATCTCATTCTCAGCGGTAATGCTATTAAAATGATAGGCGAGCAAATGCTCCTGTGATTGTATCGTCAACGGGTTAACGGCTGCGCCAATTTTGAAATCCTCAGCAAATATTGTTTTTAGTGCAGGTTCTGTGTAATCACTAGCTTGTCTCAACAAGTTCCCTCCTGACAAACTCATTTATATCAGTATTCGAATAATTAGGACTGATAATCGAACCAATCGAAGTAGGCAGGCACCTCAGCCACCTTGCCATGACCTGTTGCATATAATCCGATAAGAACACCCGTAAATCCATTTCCTTTTACGGCTTGAGGGGATAATGGATACGCTGCTGCTGTTGATAGCATATTCCACTCCTGCCCATCCAAAGAGTAAAAGAGGCTGTATTCGGTAAGCTCTGCCTTAACTTTCAAATAAATTCGCTCGGCAGTAGTTGGAACCTCTGCCACTGTATGGGTTACTCCATCCATAGTCACATGAGCTGTAATCACTTTTTGCCCGTTTTTTTGAACAAGTCCAATTTCATAATGAGCGTTCTCATCTAATCTGGCGCAAAGTCCAGCTTCCACATCAGCAATAGATGAAGGCATTTCTAGCAGCGTGCTCCATTCTGCCGAAGTATGCTGCTGTCTTCTGCCTACAAAAGCCACTTGGCCTACTTCACTGAGACCTGAAGATTGTCCCCGAAGAGATAACCATCCCTGTCGTTCGTTTAAGGACCAGCTTCCCTCAGCCGGATTCCGCAGAAAGGCTAATCCCAGCGGCAATACTTGATCATCAAAATTATATCTTCCACTAGTCTCAGGTTTTGGCGATTGACCAGGTACACGTGAAACCTTCATTTCCAGTCCGACAGTGTCATCATTATTATCAATCATCGGCCATCCGTCTTCAGTCCAGCTTACGGGAGCAAGGAAAGTCTCTCTTCCAAGCACAGTGAATTTTGCATCTACTAGTCTGACCCCAAGGAATACGGCCCACCAATCCCCGTTACGATCCTCAATCAAATCGGCATGCCCTAAATACTGAATGGGATTGTCAGTACCGCTGTGCGTCAATATTGGATACGGCAATCGTTCAAAAGGTCCATACGGAGAGGAGCTGCGGCCAATGATCTCCCGATGCTCCTTTGCCGTTCCTCCTGAAGCCGTCATGATATAATACATTCCATTTATTTTGTACAAATGAGGGCCTTCCGTCCAAGGTCCGCCATCCCCAGTCCAGATGACCACTGGTTCTGTTAATGCTGCTCCCGTAGCGATATCTATCTCATATTGGATGGCATGGGAGTCATAATCTGCCCCCTGCTGGGTGGTTACATATACTTTTCCATCCTCATCAAACATCAGAGAAGGGTCAATTCCTCCATAAGGAATACTAATCGGATCTGACCACGGACCCGCAGGGTCCGTAGCCGTAACATAGAAATTCCCTTTCCCGTGTACTTCGGTCGTTATCATGTAAAACGTTCCTTCATGATAGCGGATCGTTGGCGCAAATATCCCTCCAGAGCTCTTGCTTTTACGAGTATCCAGCTGACTTACACGATTGAGTACATGACCTATTTGTGTCCAGTGAATCAAATCCTGACTATGAAAAATAGGTACGCCAGGGAAATACTCAAAGGAGCTGCAAACTAAATAGTAGTCATCCCCTGCCCGAGTGATACTTGGATCAGGATAGAAACCTGGAAGTATCGGATTCGTGTATGTGATTGAAGATGGGGTCATAATTTAACAGACAACCTTCCTATTACTTAATAGTGATTGCAAGCTCCTTATTCCTTCACGCTTCCTACGTTCATTCCAACTACAAAATATTTCTGCATGAATGGATAAACCAGCAAAATTGGAACCGAAGCAACAATAGTAACAGCTGCACGAATGGACTTTGGAGTAACCATTGACCCCGCTGACTCAGCAGTTACCCCTGCCCCGTTAGCTACACTTGCGTTACTATTCGCATTCATACTAGATGATATTAATTTCATTAATTCATACTGCAATGTACTCAAGTGTTGGCGGGAAGAAGTGTAGATAAAGGCATCAAACCATGAGTTCCATGCACCTACTGCGACAAAAAGGGCGATGGTAGCAAGAACAGGCTTACACAAAGGGAAAACTACTTTCATGAAAATCTTGAATTCCCCTGCACCGTCGATTCTCGCGGATTCCATAAGACTTTCATGCAAGCCGCCAATGTAAGTACGGATGACGATCATATTAAATGCACTTATCATAGTCGGTATTACATATACCCAAAACGTATTAATCAAATGAAGATCCTTAATTAGGAAATAGTTTGGAATCAGACCCGCATTAAAATACATGGTTAGGACGAAAATAAAGGTAATCTGTTTGCGGAAAACATATTCTTTCCGGCTTAAAGTATAAGCAAGCATTGTGGTCAAAAATAGATTCAGGATCGTAGATATCACTGTTCGTGCTACCGAAATCCAAAAAGCAGGAATAATTGTACCAGAGGCAAAAACTGCCTTGTAGTTTTGTATGGTCCACTCTCTAGGCCATAGATAAATGCCGCCACGGATGGTATCATTCCCCGCATTAAAGGAGACTGCTATAGTATTCAGGAATGGATACAAGGTAACAATAACTAGACAAACCATAAATATAGTATTGAAGGTGCCGAACACTACGGGTTCGAACCTCAAATTTCTCATCCGTTTTCCAGCATTGCTTTTTGGAGATTTTTGAGGAATCAATTGAGTTTTTTCCATGATTATAACAGCCTCTCTTCCCCTAGCCGCTTCGAAGTCCAGTTAGCTAATAGCAGCAACGTTACACTTACGACTGTTTTAAATATACCACCCGCAGTGGCTAAGGAATAATTCCCTTGCCCAATCCCGTATTTCAATACAAATATATCAATCGTATCCGACCAGTCTACAGTAAGCCCGTTCCCTAATAAGTACGGAACCTCAAATCCGACATCCAGTACATGTCCTATGGACATTATCATCAGGATTACAATGGTTGGTCTAATTCCCGGCAATGTTACATTGAACATTTTTTTGTACCGGTTAGCCCCATCAATCTCAGCAGCCTCATATAAAGCTGGATCTATAGAAGCAATAGCAGCCAAGTAGATGATAGTACTCCATCCAACCTCTTTCCAGACGGTTGAAGCGCCCACAATACCCCAGAAATACTTCCCTTCACTCAACCAAAGAATCGGTGAATCAATAAGATGTAATTTCATGAGTACGATGTTGATAATCCCGTCGTTAACCGAGAGGGAGACACCTACAATCCCTGTTACAATAATCCAAGAGAGGAAGTGAGGCAAGTAGGATATGGTCTGCACGGTTCTTTTCCAAAATACGTTTTTGATTTCATTAAGAAGTAAGGCCAATGTTATCGCGGTTATAAATCCTAGAAAGAAATTAATTAATCCCATAGCCAGTGTGTTTCGCAGTACCCTTAAAAAGGTATCGTCCGTAAATAGAAACTTGAAGTGTTTCAAGCCAACCCACGTTTGTTCGCCAAAAGCCTTAGCTGGTTTATAATCCTGAAAAGCCATGGTCCATCCCCAGACGGGAACATAAGCAAATAATATAATATAAAGCAGTAATGGAACCGACATCCAAATTAGCTGTTTCTGATTCTTAATCAAGGTCATAGTAATCGGTTGCTTCTTTTTTCTTTTAGGATGCCGGTTAACTTTTTTTCCCGTTAAAATCTCATCCATATATTTTCTCCCCACATCATCCATATATTTCAGAAAGTGGTTGGCTAATAAGCCACCACTTTCTGATTTTTAAGCAAGCTCTAACTATTTAACACTCCAAGTATCAAATCTCCATTTAAGCTGTTCATTGATTCTGTCTTCGTAGGCTTTGATATCCGCTTTATTAAGTTCTTTAACAAATTCAGCCCAAACTTTATCGAAATCGGAAGGACTAGCCAAGATTGCTTTTGGCAAGAACTTGGTTTTAACTTCTCCCATCTTCGTATCGGCAATTTTTGCTGGAGAATTTTCAACAAGATCTATGGACCAAGCAGGGTAAGCTACTGGGTTCGGTCCAGGCTTACTGAAGAAATCTACATAACTGTTGAATCCATATGCGTCGAGGACTTCCTTGTCAAACGCTTCCAATCCTGCCTTATATTCCTCTGGTTGGGCTGCCGCATCTGTTGAGTTACCGTCTGCAAAGTACCCTTGCATTTTCGGAGCGGTAGCATACCAAGCTTCTGCTTTGTTACTCAGCTTCCATGTAGCATCAACTGCGTTATCCCGTTGTTCTTGGGTTCTCATAAAGCGGCCGTTTTCCACAATATAATCTTCGCCTTCAATACCCCAAGTGAGAGTTCTTTGCCAATCTTCTTGAATCAATGTGTCCATCAGTTTAAGGATTCTCACTGGATCCTTAGCATTGACAGTGATCCCGAATCCATTATTCAAGTTAAGCGCAGGGCGATCCAGATAATAATCTTTGGTGTTGGTATCATACACAAGAGGCAGACCTACATAAGTTCTCATATCTTTCTCTTGTGTCTTGAGTGAATCTTCTGCTTTACCAAAGTTCCAGTGCTGATCAAACATTCCCAGAACGGCTCCGCTGGACAATTTCGCTAAATATTGGTCATAATCCATTGTAAATGCTTCTTTATCAATAATACCCAATGCATTCATATCATTAAGCTTCTTGTAGTACTGCTTAGCATAGTCTTTATCCGCAAAGACTTCTGCCACGTTATCATTAACCACTACTCCGCCATCATTAGGATGCCCGATCAGATGCTGAGGAGCGTTAAACAATCCCCAGTTTCTCCAGTCTTTGTTATGAATCTCAAACCCAACTGTTGGTTGTCCATCAATGGTTGGATTCTTCTCTTTATACTTAACGATAAGATCGAAATACTCATCCAAAGTTTTAACCACTGGATAGCCAGCATCTTTAAGTACAGCTTTCTGAATCCAGAAAGCTGGGCCAGAGTAATAGGTAGAATTCACATCACCGTTATACGCACCATAGTTTGGAAGTGTATAAATATGTCCATCATTTGGATCCTTCATCATGTTCCAGTAAGCTGCGTAATGCGCTTTCAAATTTGGAGCGTGTTCTTCAATCAAGTCCTCGAGAGGAATAAATGCACCTGCTGCCGTCAGTTGGGTATTAGAACTCATTAGATCTGGATAATCCGAACCGGCAATCATAACGCCAAGCTTCTGTTTAAGATCTCCTGCCAAGAATTCGAAATTGAATGAGGCGCCTGTTTTTTCTTTAATCATTTTATAAATTTTATTATCTGGTGTTGGTTGCTGGCCTGCTTCTCCAAGAAAGATACTAATTTCGAAAGGTTCAATCTTATCAGAATCTGTTCCTGCTGCAGTTGAAGTGGCTGTTTCTGCTGGTTTGTCTTCCCCCTTAGCCGTCGTATTGTTGCTGTTATTTCCTCCGCACCCTGCTAAGGTAAAGCTTAGGGATAACACAGCAATCAGACTAAGTTTCCATTTGGATATTAACTTGCCCCCCATAAAGCACCTCCATATATTTGTTGGTGTAACAATGTTGTAAGCCCTTACAAGTTAAATTATAGAGGTGATAATCTTCTGAAAATACGCCAGAATTAAAGATGTACCCCCAAAAAGTTTAGGTATTAGTGTTTTTAAATTCGTTAGGACTCATATGCAGCTTTTTTTCAAATTGCTTGAGGAACTGACTATAATTGCCATAGCCCACTTTCTCAGCGATTTCACTATTTTTCAACTTATTTTGTTGAAGTAAATGTACTGCCTCTTTTATTCGGAGGTTATGCAGCTGTTCATTGAAATTAATTCCGTTCTTCTTGATCAATAATTGGCCCAGATATACTGGGTGCAGGAAAAACACCTCTGATAGCCTCTTAATAGTAAGACATTCGCGAAAATGCTCTTCAATATAGTTGTTAATCTCCTGAACAATCCCCTGTGACCTTAGGTTTTGTTCCTTAAGAAGGATGTCAATACTAGCCTCGCCGCAGAATAGCAAATTACGCATTAAGTCCGTCAAGGTGATCATTGAGTCTAACATCGCGGGGATTCTAATTTGATTAGATAAGGAGGACTCATGGACTTCACTGGCTTCCGAGGTAAACTCAATAATCTTATACATCATATGAATAACAATTTTCTTCACAACCTCTGGAGCGATGCGCTGCTCACGGAAACTGCGGGCTGCCGAGTTCACAGCCTGGCTAAAATCTGCGGAGTCCAGTGTGTTAATAGGTCTTATCAAGTCATCCATCAGTTGAATTTGATCATAGTGATAACTGAAGGGACTATCCTTAATCTCTTGATAAGTCAGGACCGCTGCATTTTCAGGATAATAAAAATAATACATTAATGCTTCTTTCGCCGTTCGGTAACTGTCCCCGATCTGAAGCAAGGAGCTTACGCCAGCGCCAGCTGCAATACACAAAGCTTGTTTAGGGTGTTCATTCAGCAAGGAAGTTGCGATCTGATCGATCACAGCTCCCTCAGTGGACAATGAATTATATCCATATACGATTCCAAAACAATGACTCTCCAGATCCATCAGGAACATCGAATCTTTATCGGTTAGGAGGGCTGAGGCTTGCTCTCTGATCTCCGTATACAAAACCGGCTCTGTCTGTATCAAACAAATATTCCAATGGCTTTTCCCTTCCGATAGTCGGTTAAGGATCTCCTGATTCGACTGCTCAGCTTTCTCATGCAGCATTCCTTTCAGGAGAGAAACAGCCTCCTCTGCGGAGGCTATTTGATTTAAACTGCGCTTCTGAGCTTCCTGCTCCAGCTCCTGATATATCTCCAGCAATTCTTCTGCCGCCTCTTCCGGAAACACTGGCTTCATCAGATAATGATTAATTCCATAATGTATAGCCGTCTTGGCATATTCAAACTCACTATAACCACTTAGTATGGCAAATTTGATCTCCTTAATCTCAGCTTGTTGCCAAGCTGCGACCATCTCCAGCCCATTCATTAGCGGCATATTAACATCCGTAATTACAAGATCTGGCTCTAGCTGTTTCATTAACTCCAGTCCCTCTTTGCCATTGCTGGAGGTCCCACATACCTCAAAGCCAAGCTCCTGCCAATTAATCCACAGCTGCATCGCTTCAAGAGCGCTAGGCTCATCATCGATCAATAATACTTTGTATTTCATAGGAGGTCCCTCACTTTCTAGCTATTCTTCCGTTCCAGGAGTTTTAGTGGAATGTCAAAAGTGACAATGGTCCCTTCATCCGGAACGCTGCTGATATCAAAACGGACCTGATCTTCATAGTACAATTCTAATCGGCGGTACACATTGCGGATTCCGATGTTCGTTCCTGAAGACGCTTCATTTTGAACATTACCTAATAATTCTTGCAGCTTCTCTGGCTCTATCCCTTTACCGTTATCAGAGACGGTAACTTTTAATCGTCCCTCCTCCACTAACGTCTTCACTTTTATCACACCTAGTCCCTCTATGGCCTGTAGACCATGTTTGCAGGAATTCTCAACGAGCGGCTGCATGCTTAGCTTGGGAATCTTATATTGAAGCGACTGCTCATCGATCTCAAATTGATAGTCGAATTTATCCCTGAACCGGAATTTTTCAATTTTCAAATACATCTCAATGAAAGTCATTTCTTCTTCCAAGGTAACGAGATCCTCTTTCCAGCTCAGCAGCCGTCTAAGTAATTTCGATAAACTCTTAATGATATCCGTAACATCTGAGTAATTATTTTTAGTACAGACTACCAAAATGGCATTTAACGTATTAAACAGAAAATGCGGATTCATCTGGCTTTGCAGGAAATTCAGCTCAGCCCTTACTCTTTCCATCTCCAGATTATTTTTTTGAATCTCCAGTTTATATACATCATTGATCAAGGAATTAATTGTAGTGGTCATCCTGTTAAAATTACGGATCAGGCCCCCGATCTCATCCTGGCCTTCATCAATCCGAATCAGCTCAAATTTCTCATTGGATACTTTCTGCATATGTCTGGATAACCGTTTCACCCGATAATTATAGGATCTTAACATCACATATAAAAAAGCGGTTGTGATTAGCGTGACAATGGACGCCAGAATCCCTGCATAAATCCGAATCTCCATTATCGCCTGGGTAATACGCTCACCTTGTGTAATTCCTATTATCCGCCAGCCCTTTATATAACTAGCTCCGCCGACGGGTACAATATGAACGTCCTCCTTGCGCTCATCATCCTGCAGCTTGAACACGGGATAAGGTTCCGCGGTGCCTCTTTGATAGCCGCTTTGTGCAGACATAATAATCTCGTCCTGCTCGTTAACCAGATAAAGACTCAAGTAATCTTTTTCTCTGATAATCACGTCATATATTTTACTGAGATCCAAATCAATTCTAAGCAGCTTTTCAAATTTATTGTATGAGCTGTAAGCGTCCATTCGCTCAATAACACTCAAATAAGGCGCTGTAGAAATCACACTAGAGGTATCACTCATATGATAAGCGGCAAGAAACAGATGTTTATTCGCTGCCTTCGACTGCTTATACCATTCACTATTTATTACCTTTTCATTGATGACCTGATAGTTGCTGCCAGAAACAATGGAATCATTGTTTGTAAATACAGTAATCCGTTCAATCTGATTATTCACCGGCATATAGCTGTTCATGCGGTCTCTCAGCTGTTCATCAAAAGTGTCATAAAATTCAATAGAGTTCCCATATGTCCGCTCAAGCAATTCATAGAGGTTCTTATCGGCAGAAAGCGTATAGCTGACAGCTACCCCACCTTCAATGAAGTCATGAATATCCTTTCGGGCTCTTTCTAAGGATATCTCTAGATTCTGCTGCTCTCTCGATTTGATCAGATCGGAAATCCGATCCAAAAAAACAAGGTTAATAATAATGATAGGGAGAAGAACACCTATGATATAAATAAGGGAAAATTTATAATTCAAGGGAATATCATTCACTACTTTTCTAAATCTGAATTTTTTTCTCTCCATATGAAACACCTTGCTTCCCCTAGAGCTGTTGGTTCTTATTCTCATTTTTATAAACGGATGGTACTACCCCTACAAGCAGCTTAAATTTATCTATAAAATAATCAGTGTTAGAGAATCCCACCTGCACCGCTATATCCGATATCTTTAGCTGTGTTCGTTTCAGCAGACTTTTTGCCTCTTCAATCCGTTTGGCATTTAGGTATTCACTAAAACCCTGACCCGTTTGCTTTCTGAACAGTTGTCCCAAATAGGTAGAATTAATATGAAATTGTTGTGCCAAATCCTGAAGCTTTAATTTATTCCGAAATTCCCGATCCACATACTGAATAACCTTGTAGATCGTATTTTGTTCATTCTGCTGCTCTAGTTCAGACAGATAGACGGCAGCCCGTTCACACAGACTTTGTACATAACGGCTTAATATAAAATAATCACTAAGCTCACCTAGATTTCCGTATTCTTGCTGAAGCTTAATCATAATCGTATCCGGATCTCCATTCATTTGAGCTATAATTCTACAGATCGTAAGCTCTAAATGGGCCACTTTTGCTTTTACAACTTCAAGGGTCAACAGATTCTCGACGAAAGCAGTGAACGCTTCTTTTACACAGGGCTGGATCTGTTCCGTATCATTCGTTTGGACCTTATGCAGCAGCTGTCTGAAATGATCCTCATGAGGTTCTTCCTTTTTCAGGCTCCTAAGCTCACTATAATAAAAGACCCCTCTTTTCTGCTGATGCGTTTTTCGCTTCCATACCTCAAGTGCCTGCCTATAAATCTCTCGAATCGAGCTCACCCCGACCATTCTGCTGCTAAGTGCTAGAAAGACCAGCTCCTGTGATTGTTCAGTGAGATCTGAATGCATCTGGTTGACGATAGTCTCCAGGCTCTCATTGCCGATAGAAGCAGACTGAAGAATGATCCCCGCTCTTCCCGGTCCGTCTTGAAAGAAGCAGAAGTGTTCCTCGGAAAAATAATCACTTATCTGCGGTTGGAATGGATTCATAGAGGAGGCCGGTTCGATAAGAATACACATTAACTCTGCATCCACTTGAAGCTTCAAGGTGTTTCGGGTTAGAAGCTCTAAATTTTCGTTATACTCCCCTTGGATCAGGCGGTTGATGATATTATTTACGATAAAAAATTGTTTTTTATCAAAATCCTCATTGGAAGCGATTTCATTTTGGATTATTGGAGTGATCCTGCTTAATAAAGCCTCTATTTCTTCATCATCAATGGGTTTTAATAAATATTCATTTACCCGCTGGCGCAATGCCGTACGTGCATACTTGAAGTCATCATATCCAGACAAAATCACAAATTTAGGAGGTTTCTCCATGACCTCATTCAACTTTGTAATAAGCTCAAGTCCGTTAATTACAGGCATATTAATATCCGTAAGAACCAGTTCCGGTTTATTCTCCTGGATAAGCCTCATCGCATCCGTGCCGTTTTGAGCTTCACCACAAACTTCATAACCGAATTTTTCCCAGTCGATCATCGTCCTTAGCCCCTCAAGAACCCAGGGTTCATCGTCCACGATCAGAACCTTAAGCATGATGTTCGCTCCAATCTTATTAAGATAAGCCCGCGCTTTACACCAAAATATATAGATCATGCTATCATACTTGGATAATGATGTGAATTCATAAATTTTCCTTCTTTTGTTTAAAACAGTACTTTTTTTACTTGAAAAAACGTACAAAAAACGACGTATCCTAAATTTCAGATACACCTTTACAAGGGCCCATCATTCCATTATCATGGTTTACATCGAGTAAAAGATTACATAGTGTAAACCATATGGGAGGGCTAAGATATGAGCAGCTTATCTAAGTCTGCTAGATTTCCGCTTTTCATTCTGATGTTGAATCTATTTATCGCTTTATTAGGGCAAGGTATGGTCATTCCCATTCTACCTGAATATCTGAAACTGTTTAATGCGTCAGGGGCTGCTGCCGGATATCTTATTGCAGCTTTTGGAGCAGCACAGTTTATTTTTTCACCTATAGGGGGACAGCTTTCGGATAAATGGGGAAGAAAATCAATGATCATTTCCGGAATGTTTTTAACCGTCCTTTCAGATCTGATATTTGCTGTATCTACGACATTGCCCCTACTTTACATCGCTAGATTTATTGGGGGTATAGGTATCGGAATCATGGTCCCTTCCAATATGGCCTATGTCGCTGATATCACCACCCATGAAACCCGTGCAAAAGGTATGGGATACTTGGGGGCTTCCATGAATTTGGGTATGGTACTTGGTCCAGGGTTAGGCGGCATTATTGCTGGGTTTGGCATACGCATGCCTTACTTTTTTGCGGGTGGACTTGGGCTTATCGCTACGATACTTTGTTTTTATATGCCAGAGACACTACCAAAGGAAAAACGGAAATCCGTTAACAAACAGGCCCCTCGGGAATCCATTCGTAATCAAATCGTAAATTCATTCCGGACGTCCTATTTCCGCTATCTTCTGCTCATTCTGATCATGACATTTGGTCTGATGAATTATGAAACGGTGTACGCCCTTTTCGTGGAACAAAAATACGGTTTTGATGCAACGAAAATCTCAATCATTATTACGGTTGGTGCTATTATAGGCATTATTGTGCAGATCTGGCTGCTTGATCATCTGATTAAGAGACTTGGCGAGATAAAGCTTATACGTATATCATTGGTGATGACCGCTATAACCTTATTGTTGATGATATTCAAGATCAATTTAGGTTATTTATTAGTTGTATCCGGTTTATTTTTTGCTTTTAATGCTTTTTTGCGCCCCACAGTAAGTACATTGATTGCCAATTCAGCTGGCGATCGGCAAGGATATGCTGCCGGATTAAATACAACGTACACCAGTATAGGAAACATACTTGGACCCATTTTAGCGGGATTGATGTTTGACAAACATATTAATATTCCCTATATTTTTGGGGCAATTATCCTGGCATCTGCCTTTTTCATCACCTTACAAAAACCAAAAAAAGAGCAAGAAAGGAGTGTCGCCCATGACTGAGAACTGGCACCAGAATTTAAAAAACAAAAACCGGGAAGAATTAATTGCTGCGGCGAAGGATCTTTTTATGAAGCAAAGCTTTCTCAAAGTTAATATTAAGGATGTCTGCGACGTGGCTGGTGTAAGCCGGGTTACCTTTTATAAGCATTTCCAGTCCATGAACGAACTGATTTTTGAGGTCCAGATGGAAATTCTGGAGAGCATGACGCAATTTGTTAGAAGCGCACCTTCTTCAATTGAAATGAATGGTAAGCAAATGCTTGCTTCGATGCTTAATGCTTGGATTGATTATGCCCGGCAACACCCAGGTTACATCAAATTCATTCTTCTATTCGATTTGCATTTTGAAGCCTATGATTACAGTAAAGAACTCAAAGAAAAGTACAAAGATTTTGTGATGCGGGGAAAAGAACGACATTTCTTAATGGATGCTCTGGAGGCCGGAGTTAAAGATGGATCGTTAAAATTTGATACAGAACCCTTATCCACTGCTCATTTCATCTTCACGTCTATGATGGGTTTATTACAGAAAATGAGCCTGATTTCCAAAGACGATTTCAACAACGAACTTCAGGATATTCAAATTGCTAACCGATTTGTGGACATGTTAGTTCAGTATTTAAGTACAGAAAGTGATGAATCTCCTGCCTTGAAGTAAGGGGATCCATCACTTTCTACGTAATAGAGAGAAGTAGTTTAAATGAAATTATTCTTATTTAAGGAGCGGTTAGACTCATGTTTGATTAACCATTCTTTTCTGGCAAGCCCGCCTCCATAGCCACCCAATTCACCATTGCTGTTTATCACTCGATGACATGGAACCAAGATTGAGAGTTGATTGGTACCATTCGCCCTTGCTACAGCGCGGCAAGCAGAGGGATTGTTGATTTTCTCTGCAAGCTCCTTATAAGAAGCTGTCTGTCCCAGAGGTATTTTCCGGAGTTCATTCCACACCTTTTGCTGAAAGTCTGAGCCCAGATAACGAACCGGCGTTGTAAATTCCGTAAGTTCACCTGTGAAATACAGCTTCAATTCCTCCTCAATTTGGTGAAGGACGGCTACCTTTTCAGGTAATATAGTTGCATTTAAGCGAGTGCGTAATCTTTTGATTTCATTTTCAAAACCCTTGCGATCCACAAATTCCAGCAGTAAAAGACTCTCTTCATCGGAGATGGCCAGCATGGAACCCAATATCGTTTCTATCCACGTACAGTACAGCACTTTAATCTGCTTGGAATGATTCGGGACAGTCCCCATCGTTCGTGAAAAGGCATCCCTAAACCCATTGCTCGAATCGTACCCGCTTTCCAGTTGTGCGTTAATGATTGAATCCCCATTCCTAATATGTTTGAATGCCAGTCCTAAACGTCTAGAACGTGCATATTCGATAAAGGTCATCCCGAATTGTTTCTTAAATTGGCGGCGTGCCGTGTTTGCACTAATAGACAGCTCATCAAAATCTTTATCTGTCCATTTTCGTTCCGGATTGCTCTCAATAGCCTCTACTAGCAGCTTTACTTCAGGAGACATTTTTGTTGGATTGGATAGCGGCTGACACCTTTTACAAGGTCTATATGAAGCTAATAAGGCTTCCTTGGCTGTAGCAAAAAACTCACAATTTTCTTTTAATGGCTTTTTAGCGGGACAAGTTGGCCTACACATGATGCCCGTTGTTTTCACTCCTACAAAAAATACGCCCTCATAATTCGAGTTTTTCTCGACCAGCATCTTATAATATTTATCGATATCCTGCTCATTAGTTATCATAGTGTGGTTAGCTCATTTCTAAATAAAGTCCTGAGGCATCAAGCGTTTGCCGGGCATTTTCTTGGAGGCTATGTTGTGCCTGAAAGAAACTACGCGGTCCATAGCTAATCCGTTTCACGCCAATATTTTGCAATTCATGATTTAAAAGCATACCGTCCATAACCATGATATTCACAGGCAATGGCGATTTTTTAACAAATTGTTCAATCAAGCTTGGATCAGTGAGCCCCGGTATAAAAATCCCATCCGCTCCAGCATCTGCATAAGCATAGGTACGTTCTATAGCTTGATTCACTAGATCCATCGAATGTTCCTTGGCCTTGAAAAAGATATCCGTTCTAGCGTTAATAAACACGCGCTTTTGCAGTTTGGAGGCTACTTGTTGTATAGTTTTGATCCTCCGGCTTTGTTCGCTGGTCTCCCATAGTTCATTGTTAGGATGATTTACGATCTGATCTTCAAAATTGATACCACAGATATCTAATTGAAATAACTGCTCCATGTTATGCGCTAAAATATCCTCATCTATAGCATATCCACCTTCGATGTCTACGGTCAATGGAACCGTTACTCGTTCGGCAATCCTTGAAATCATCCAAAGCATAAGCTCAAATGTAAGCTGTTCACCGTCCGAATATCCCCACGCTTCCGCCATGGAATAGCTGCTGGTTGCTACCGCCTTAGATCCAGCTTGCTCTATTGCTTTAGCCGAGGCTACATCCCAGCAGTTGTACAGGATCAGTGGATTTTTTTGATCATGCAGCGTTTTAAAATAGTCATAGTTTTTAGTGTTCATAAGTGGTCATCTCCATTTAGTTAAGAATAGAACCACTATATATTAGACATCCATTATCGATACCAGAAAAATTAACACCAATCTTTTTTTCACAAAAAAAACACCGATAGATAATCTAATCCTCTCAGGATCAGATCATACCATCGATGCCAGTTTGCCGATTAAAGTTCTACCTTACGAAGTGATTGCTTCGGTGATGATTTGGGTGACTTTTTCCCTGTCCCCATCGGTAGGATTTGTGGAGCTGCGATCCCGATCAGAACTACGATAATCCCGATCCAGCGAAGTAATGATACCTCTTCTTGCAGAACTAACACGGAGGCTACTACAGCTGCCGGTAACTCCGCTGCCCCTAAAATCGCGCCTAGACCTGAACCCAGCTTCGGAACCCCGATCGAAAAGAACAGAACTGGAATTACGATGCCCAACAAACCTAGAGGTAGGCCGTATTTCCAAAGCCCATCGGTAATCGCACCGTCATATAAAAACGAAGGTGAAAAAACAGTCATAATAATAACCATTGCACTAGTGGTCATATACAAGCTTTTATTAACGGCAGGTACCTGCGTAGCTACTCTTCCACTCACAAAAATATAGAAGGCAAACGACACGGCTGACATTAAGCCAAAAACCACACCAGTGGTCGTGATTCCACCTACACTCGGCTCAAGGATGCCCCCCGCTAATACCGTACCAATTAGAAGGATAACCATCGAAATTACTTTTTCCCGACTAGGAAGTTTTCGATCTACAACCGCCTCCAGAATTACACCGATCCAAGTAAATTGGAATAACAGTACAATCGCAATCGAAGCAGGTAATTGTTCAACGGCGAAGCCATAAAATATCCCAGTTAAACTGATGGTGATCCCAGCGGCTAATAATTTCCCGCCTGTTTTTAGCCCTAATTTCTTTCGAGAAAATAATAAGACCAGTAAGAGCAGCATACACCATCCAAAAAAGTATTGTGATCCTACCAACTGTTTCATTCTAAAGCCATCGTTCATTCCAAGCTTGACGATCGTAGAGAGTGAGCCATAACTACAAGCGCCTAAAAAAACTAGTAAAGCATATTTGAATAACTTCATATTCATCGTAAACCTCTTCCCTTTCTCTTGAGCAAGCTCATTAACATAATAAAGCCCCTTGTCATCGAAATGACAAGGGGCGATTGAAACCAAAGAATACATCTTTGACAAAATTCCGCCACTCCATCCACTGGATAGAGTTTGGTTTATTTACTTGTAACAACTCCAATCATAATATGATAAATCACACAGGGTGTCAACTTGAAATTTAAGGATTTAGCTGGAACAATCGATAGACAATAACAGCTGCCTGAGCACGAGTTGTATTGGCTTTAGGAGCAAAGTTATCTTTGCCCACACCTTGAATAATCTTTGCTCCGCTCATGTATTGTACAGCCTCACGAGCGTAGGCTGAAACATCAGCGGCATCATTGAAACTCACTGGCTGGTCCACTCCCACGACCGTAAGCTTGGCGAGCTGTGCTGCACGATAAGCCATCAATGCCATTTCCTCACGGCTAATTGTTTCATTAGCACCGAAGGTTCCATCAGATCTGCCCTGAATAATTCCTAGCTGCTGAGCAGCAGCAACGGAGCTGTAATACCAAGCATCCAGCGAAACATCCTTAAATGAGCTTGCCGCATTACCTTCCTCTAGCTCTAATGCAAGCATCAGCATCTTTAGGAACTGTGCCCGAGTTACGTTCAGCTGTGGTCCGAAGTTATGATCTCCGGTGCCATTCAGAATGTTTCTGGCGGCAAGAGCTTGAATGCTATTTTGTGCCCAGCCTAGTCCAGCGATATCCTTAAAGGAATTTTCCGCATATCCTACTGCGAATCTGCTGGAATTGTCTGGTCTGAAGATGATCTTGCCAGTTGTCGGATTAAACTGGGAGTTTCTAACCACCTCTACAGTCCCGTCTTCAAGGATTTGGTAGGCTACTATTTGTTCTACACCTGAAGTTGTCTTTGGTTTGTAAACCCGTTCAACCTTCAGTCCACGCCCAAAGCTGTCAAACTGTTTGCCATCAACAAAGAACTTAAACTCATAAATATCCCCGACATCCGTCTGAAGCGACAGTGTCTTCGCGTCAACTTTGCCAACTACAAGCTTCACGCTTACGGCGTCAGATCCTGCCATTGCAAGAAGCAGATCGGCATTTATTCGGAACGTAGACAATCCCATGTCTATTTCTAAAAGTTGAATTGCTTTTGCTCCCGCTCCAGCCAACTCACGAGCTGGCAAGGTCAGTTCAACCACCGAGCTGGCAGAGGCTGGCTTCACTGTGATTCTCAATACTCCATTCTGCATTGAGCCAATTGCTTGTTGCAGAATCGCTGAGGATACCTCTGCAATAGCTTTACCATTCACATCCGCTGTCACGGAAAGAGTAACTCCATCTGCGTTCACAGTTGGTTCCGGTTGTTTCACTGGTTTGACTGTTGTTGAAGATGAACTACCGCCCGATTCTGAAACCTGCGATTCTGCCTTAATCTCAATGGACATCGTACCTACAACACCGGAGCCATCTTTAGCTGTCGCTCTCACGGTTACCTTGCCTGCTGCAATTGCAGTGAGCAAGCCGGTATCCGTAATAGTTGCTCGCTCAGTAGCTGATCCATCCTCATTAACTACTGACCAGGTCACCGCTAAATCGGATGCATGGTCCGGCAGGATTACAGCTGCCATTTGCAGGGTTTGCCCTGACTTGATTTCGCTCACATTATCTTTGGAGGAAACTTTTATCTCCATGACGGATATAGGGATGACATGAACAACCGACTGTGCCTCATGCAGGATGTCAAAATCAGCATCTGTGTTGGATCCTCGGAAAGAAATAAATCCAAGCTGCACAGCGATTTCACGGGTTGCCTTCTTCGCTTTGAAGATCATTTCTAAGAATTCTGCGTCATCGGTCAGAATAT
Organism: Paenibacillus sp. FSL H7-0716; assembly: GCF_038002705.1. Lineage (NCBI taxonomy): Bacteria > Bacillati > Bacillota > Bacilli > Caryophanales > Paenibacillaceae > Paenibacillus > Paenibacillus sp. FSL H7-0716. The sequence continues at coordinate 21,740 of NZ_JBBODA010000033.1, read as the reverse complement.
TTCCTGCCTCTGTTCCAGCTACACTAACTGTTATTAGACCTGGACTGTCCTCATTAATATGAGTGATGCTGAATCCGTCTGGCAAGATCTGAGCGGATACGAATTCCATACCAGATAGGTCATATGCCATAGTAAAGTCTACAGCATACACTTCCTTGTAGACGGAGGTAGTAACATTTGTCAGCCCTACACGGTAAGTGAAATCCTGTCCTGCCGCTACTGTGACCGGTCCGTTCAGCGTTGCAGCGGGCAGATTACGGGCAATCTCATCTTGTCCGCTGATGTTAATCTCTAGGCTTCCCGATACTCCACTACCATCTAGAGCTCGCGCCGTTACTTGAACGCTACCGTTCTTTCTAGCTGTAAGCAAGCCCTTCTCATTAATAACCGCTTTATCCGTTGAGGTTACCCCATCTGCTTCAGTTACCGTCCAGATAACTTTAGGATTCGTCGCATTTTCTGGAAGCACAGAGGCTTGCAGCTGCAAGGCACCGCCCTTCGACTCAATGCTGCTAATTTCATCTTTACCCGTTACAGTAATTGAAGAGACATGTACCGCAGGTATCTGCTCTTGACCCACTAAGATCTTGGATTGCTGTGGATTCCAGCCATCACTTCCACCAAGCACAGCTTCAATCGTATAGGCAGCTGCCTCTTCTGCTGTTAATTGTTTGGACCAGCTGTAACGTGAAGCTGCATTAGCACCCTCTCCGTAACTTAAAAACTCAGAGAACCGCGCAGTTTTGGAACGACCTTCATACCATTCATGCCAGCCAGTAGCACGAATATGAGCTCCCATCTCCGTGTTAATGAAGGTAGAGCTGCCATATTCTCTCCATGGCCGGCCCAAATCAACGGTTCCAGCAGCAACGCCCTCACTGGCAGTTAGTCGATTATTGATGAATACATAACCAGGCTTACCCGTTGCGGTGGAAGGCGCAGTAACATAGCCAGCACCCGCACTTTGAATCACATTATTCTCGAATACGGCAGCGGAATTACCAAAGATAAAGTCCACTGTCCCTTCAATATGGCTGTCGACAAAATAAGCTCTTCCCTTATCTGCGAATAGGGTATCCTGATATCCAAGAAGTTTAACATTTCTGTACACTCCCCGGTCTCCTTCAGCATATAAAGCGACTGCCTGACCGGCATCCCGCCCAGCACTGTTCTCAACCGTCATGTTCTCCAGTGTGAAATCAGTTGCCGCAACCTTTAATGTATAGCTGCCACTGGTGCCCATTTCTTTACCATCTGAGCCAATGGTTTTCGCGGAGTCACCGTTAAGAAGTACGGTACCTTCCCGGCTCTCACCGATGATACTAATATTCATCTTACTAGAAGGTACAAGCACCTTCTCCTTATACGTGCCGTTCTTCACTTTGATAATCGTAGTTAGGGCACTATTATCAGGTACTGCTTGAATAGCGTCATTAATTGTCTTATAATCTCCTGTCCCATTCTCAGCAACAATTATGACAGGAGCTGGAATTCCCTTGACTACCTCGGATGGAAGACTAGCCCCCTTATCACTGATGGCGATTACCGCATATTGATAGGCAGTCCCGTTGCTTAAGCCTTTGTCGGTATAATCGGTTGCTTCGATGCCTTCGGCCACGACCGCATAGCTGCCACCGCTCTCCGAGCGCAGAATTTGATAGCTGCTAGCTCCATCAGCTACATTCCAAGTCAGATGGATATCAGTGTTGCCAGACTCAGCACTAACTCCTTGTGGAGCCTGCGGCTGGCCGAAATTCTGGTATGGAACCGCTGAGGCAACAGCTGAATCTAGACTACTACGGATACCATTTATTGCTTGGACTTTGTAATAATACGGTGTTCCGTTTACGAGCCCACTATCAGTAAAGCTTCTGTCTGATAAATCAGACCCGAGCACTGCATAAGGACCATTCACCGATGAGGCGCGTTTGACAATATACTGGCTCGCCTCCTCAATCGCTGGCCAGCTTAGTTTCATTACACTGTCACCAGCTTCAATGGAAACGACAGGCGTTCCCAAAGAGGATTGCGGAGTAGCTTCAACAGGCGCTGATTCTTTTCCCTCTCCCGCCACATTTGTTGCAGATACGACGTAACGGTAGGTTTGTCCGTTGGCCAGACCTCCGACGCGGTAAGTTGTGCCGGCGATTTCTTTGGCCACGAGTTCATAGCTGCCTGAAGTCTCATTCCACTTCTTGATGCTGTAGCTGGCTGCATTCTCCACAGCATTCCAGCTGAGATCCAGCTGAGCATTCCGGCTTACAGCCGCAAACGACTCTGGTGCAGGCAATTTCACCGCCAAAGCGGATGGGGTAATACTAATTTCATTGGAATTTCCCGATTCACCAGTGGGCGCCGTCGCCGAGATAACATAATAATAGGTAGTTTCGTTGGTAACTTCATTATCAATATATGATGTCTCTGTAATAGCGTGGGCAATAGTCTCATAAGGCCCCCCGCTCTTAAGACTTCTCTTAATATTGTAGGAAGTTGCACCTTCAAGAGCAGGCCAGGATAGCTGGGCTGCTTGATTTCCTGGAAGTCCAGTCAGTCCAAGCGGTGTTTCAATCGGCTCAACATAGATCTTTAAATTATCTAAGTAATAATTTCCTGAGCCGCCGCCTGGAGTCTTGGACAAAATACGCCCAATGCCATAGCTGGCGAAATTCGTAGTTGTGAACGGAAAAGAGCCCGCAGGCTGATCATCGATATATACATCCACTTTATCGTTGTTCACATCCACCTTTAGCTTCAGGTTATACCATTGTTTTAGGGAATAAGAGTTCATCAGTTGATGATACTGACTGCTTCCCCTACTCATGGTTAGCGTATATTTACCTGTAGCTTCAGGAAGCGTTGGCTTTCTGCTCTCAATGGAGAATGCCGTTTTGCTTCCATCTGTACTCTGGGCCTGCAGGAACACCGAGGTTCCCGATTCTGTCGCAAACATAAAGTCAGTGTCAATAACGAGTGCACCCGTAATTGGCGCGAATTTGCGGATAAACTGCACGCTACCGTTCGCACCATCGAACACATTCAACACTTGATCTGAGGTATTCCCCTTACTGTCAGACGGTGTGGGAGATACAATAACCTTTTGAATTTCAGTCTGTGGATTTGGAGTCACATCATAATACTCTGGTGTCACACCCACAGCAACCTGTTCAAAGTCTTCATCCACATAATACACATTACCTGCTTCACCTTCAGCCGTAGCGCTGGCCTCATCGGAATCAAAGCTTTCACCAAGTTCATTCACTGCACTGACCACGTAGTAATAAGTTTTTCCGGAGCTGAGTCCAGAATCAGTATACAAGCTGTCCTTAATTTCAGTATTGATCGTCTTGTATGGACCGCCTGAAACCTCACTACGTTTAACACTATACGACTTGGCAGAACCAACATCCTCCCAATTCAGCTTCACTTTTTCCTCACCTGCTGTCGCTGTAAGACCACGGGGCGCAGTAGGAAACTGATCACTAAGCGGTTTCAGCTCCACCTCACTGAAGACAGATGCATTATAACGATTAACCTCGTTATCTACCTTAGCGGCATCGGCTGCAAGACCAAAATAAACCGTATCATTCAGGTCAAGCTTCACCGTGCCTACCTTGCTCCATGTTACTTTATCCGGCGATACCAGACCTGTCACTTCGTTACCAAGACGAACCAGTTTCACCCAATAAGGTGTATTGATGAAGCTGTCCGGTTCTGTCTTAACCACCTTGGCTCCTGTGGTGGAGCGGGTAATCATAACTCCCTTCTTGCCATATTTGACATAAGGGATTGCCAGCATTGTCATTTTAGAGTTCTCATTAAGATTATCACGAATCATGACACCTGCTTTGGCATAATCGTCAGTTCCCGTTACGGAGTCGATTCTAGCAATAATTTCACCATTGCCTGTCAGGGTTTGATAAGCAAACTGAAAGTTATCAACAGCAGTTTCGCTCTCTGATGTTGCTCCGATAAGTCCAGCCGATTTGAGCGTAATCTTCCCGCTATCCGGATGAAGTGTAGTCACTCCCGCTATCCCTGGATGGCCAATATCCACCGAAGTCCAAGGAAGAACGGATCCAGACGTGTTGACATGAATAGCCACGTTATCAGATTGTGTCTTTAGCCCCTTATTGTCTACAGCCTGAACAACGAGATAATAGGTACCATCCTGCACATTGTTCCAATCGAAACTATAAGGTGCTGTGGTAGCTTCGGCTTGCTTCACACCATTAACGATAAATTCCACCTTAGCAATACCATCGCTATCACTGGCAGAGGCTGTAACATTCACATTGTTGCCTGACTCTATGATTTGGTTATTCACAGGATAATTGATAGCGGTTACAGGATTGTCTGTATGCTCATTCCCTGCTTTTCCCAAAACAATCAGATCATTCAGATACACTTCTAGATTCGTATAGCCCTCCGCAGATAACGTCGTCTTCTTACCATCCTCAGAATCGGTAGGGTCTAGTCCATTAGCAATCTCCCAGCTGTCATCCATACCGTCATGATCCATGTCGATTACATTGGAAGCTGTCTCTGTATAGTCTGGGTAACCGCCTATTTCAATAGGTGAATTAATATGCTGTCCAGTGCGATTCTTCACATCATTAATGACCCGTGCATCGTAAGCATCACGCCTTGGCAAAGTGGCACCAGCATCCGCCATTACATTTGCGTAGGCTTCCTCCGCCGACAGTGCCGTATAGGGGTTAGGCATCTTTGCCGGCTCTGTAAGCTTAGAGATATTCGAATACTTTTGCACACCCTTCCAGTTGTCTTCAGTCACCTTCGGATTACCATCCATGATGTTCCCATCTATAAACAACCGGGTTTCTGGAGATACTTCCCCAAACAATTGATTTTTTACACTGGTGTAGGTGTTTGGACCATTTTTATAATAATTGTTAGTGATATTATATCGATAATCTTCTGCTCCACCCCCATAGGTAGAAGCGAATCCCCAGTTATAGATAACGTTATTAGACATTTCCGTCAGGTCCACCAATTTGGTCACCGTCGGCAAACGGGGGTTGCGGCTGGTGCTATGAGCAATCAGATTGTGAAGGAAACTGGCATTTTTGCCACCCCAGATTCCTCCGTAGCCGTGACGTCCCTTCTGGTGCGTCGTCATCAGCATACTTTCAGCGGATATCGACCATTGCACAGTAGTATTCTCGTTATCATACAGACTGACCACTTCATCCACCGACCAGCTGAATGAGCTATGATCGATAATGAGATCCTTATGGTACCTTGATCCAAAAGCATCATCTTCACTAGCTACCCGGTCACCTAACCGGAAACGCATATAGCGCATAATAATATTGTCAGCTTCAACAGAGGTTGTGTAATCGGCTATTGTAATTCCGTCACCTGGAGCCGTTTGTCCAGCAATCGTCAGATTTGAGCCGGTAATCTTGAGGGATTCCTTTAGATGGATGGTTCCCCCCACTCGAAAAACAATGGTCCGATTACTTTGGCTTACCGCATCGCGGAAGGAGCCGGGGATCGGAGTTTCCTTGATACCATAATCAGCCAAAGTCGTCACTTCATACACAGGTTGAGCTCTTCCGCCGGTTACATATTTGCCGCCGCCTTCCGCGCCCGGAAAGGCAGGAAGCGCTTCCAAAGAAGCGGCCTCGACATCACCAAATGGCATACATGTTGCAAGAAGACTCGCTACCAGCGCCCCGGATAACCATTTTCTCTTCATACAAGACCTCCTAATATCTATTGGAATAAGAAGGGGGCCCTGTCCTCAGAGCAACCCCTTCCCTAGTAAAGCCGTGTGTATTATTCCTTGCCCTGATAACGAAAATATGCGAAATCAGCACTGCTGCCACCGAACTGCTGCATATCATGCGCCCCAATGCCAACAAAGTTCCCAGTAAAGCCTCCCGACAAAAAGCTGATATTCTGCGGATCGCCAAGTGGCTTCCACTCCGTATCGTCACCCTTAAGATAAACAAATTGCCCAGTCACTTCCTGTACCTCAACCGCGATCCGCACTGTCTCCCCTGCATTTAATTCAATCATTACAGGCTCCGCAGTGAATTCATCCCGCTGACAGCGCATTAACCGCAGCACCTTGCCACGTCCTTCTTCATGGCTGATATATGCATAAAGATAGTTATCTTCATTCAGGTATAACAGCAGTCCTGCCATCTGCAGATAAGTATTCGGTTCATATTCAAGCGCTGTTTCGGCGCGGAAGCTTATATCCGTCTGGCGAATAGCCAGAATATGATGCTCAAACAGACTCTGCACGGACTCTCCGGCCCTGATTCTTAACCAGCCCGGTCTTTCAGCAAGGGAACACCAGCTTTCATTCCTAGGAATCCGCAGTGTATTCCAGTTCTTTTTCAATTCCGGACCATTAAAATCATCCTCGAATTCAAGCGTCCGCACTTGGTTCAGGAACTGTGTTCCTTTAGGTGCTGGTACCTTGAGCTGTGGCGTATTTCCGCCTGAGGTTAGTCTTAACCAGCCCTCCTCATTCCAGTGCACCTGCTGAACGGCAGTCTCTCTCCCCAATATGGCGTATTCGCCTTCCAGGGGCCGCGTACACAAATGGGCCATATACCATTCACCTTCTGGCGTCTCTACTAGACTTCCATGGCCGGCACATTGAAGCGGTAGCTCGGGATTATCCCGTGAGGTCAACATCGGATTGAGCGGATCCACCTCATACGGACCAAGCAGCGCCTTGGAGCGCGCTACGGTTACGGCATGCCCCGATCCAGTGCCGCCTTCTGCTGTAATTAAGTAGTAATAACCTTCCCGCTTGTAAATATGCGGCGCTTCCGTCTTCTTTAGTGGCGTGCAATCAAAGATTTTCACAGGTTCACCTATTAATTGGCATTGCTCTGAATCGTACTCCTGAATTACAATCCCGCAGGACTTGTTGCCTTCCGTAATCCGGTAATCCCACAGCTCATTCAGTAGCCATTTGCGCCCATCCTCATCATGGTACAGAGATGGATCAAACCCGCTGCTATTCAGGTATACCGGGTCAGACCAAGGCCCCTCAATATCCTCCGCAGTGATCAGATAGTTATGACAATCTTTAAAAGGCCTTTTAGTGCTCTTAACATCGGTATAAATCAGATAAAACAAACCGTCATAATAACTAAGCTGTGGAGCCCAGATACTGCAATTTTTCGGATTTCCCCGCAGATCCACCTGATGAGTCAAAATATCTGTGCAATGCTCCCAGTCTGCTAAGTCCGCTGATTGATACACCCTCACACCGGGCAGCCATTCAAAAGAAGAAACAGCAATATAGTACATCTCCCCCGCTCTTACAATACAAGGGTCAGGATTGAAGCCTTTTAATATGGGATTGTGAATAATTCCAGTCTGAATATTATCTGTAATCATCTTCATACTCCTTCCTATTTCCATACATCCGCACCCTTCAACCTAAGCAAACAGCAGTCTGTCCTGTTCAATTATCAGTCTGCCTGCTCACTTAGATCTTCCTGTGACGGAACAACGGTCACCTGCTGCACTAACTCTTCAACTTTACGGGTGTTTCTCGACTGGCAGCCGGTGATATCTACCGTTTCTCCATTTTCAATATAAAAAGCCGGTCCCTCATGATTCTCGATCGTCACTTGGCGGAAGCGGATATCTCTTACGTTGCCAAGATAGAACCCACGGTTGTTCATATCCTGGATTCCTGACATCATGGCTGGACGACCAGGGATTGCATTCTCTGCCATGGAAATATCAATATTGGAAAAAGTAATTTCTGAAATGTATTGCTCCGCAAGGCCGTAAAGAAAACCTGCAGCAGCATGAACTTTCCGAGCAGTAATATTAGCAAAATGAATCCGTCGGAAGCAGGGGGTCTCCTCCGTCACCGGATAAAGATTCTTATCCCATACGTATTTGTCCTTACCACGTGGTCCGCAGAAATAATAAAGATTAAGAATAAACGGACAGATCACGTCCTCCATCACGATATTACTGACACGAATATCTTCGACAACACCTCCGCGCCCGCGTCTGGACTTCAATCGAATGCCGCGGTCCGTCTGCTTGAACACGCAATTGCTGATCACGATATTACGGATATCTCCGCTCATTTCGCTTCCCAGCACCACACCGCCATGACCATGAATCATCGTGCAGTTAGTTATCGTGATATTCTCGCAGGCAACCCGCTCCTTCGTATCCTCCGTCCCCGCTTTAATGGCGATGCAGTCATCACCCACATCGATATTGCAGTTGCTGATGCGGACATTCACACAGGACTCTGGGTCAATGCCGTCTGTATTAGGCGAATCCGCCGGATTATAGATCGACAGATTATCAATCGTAACATCCTGGCAACAAATAGGATTCACAGTCCAGCTTGGGGAGTTCACGAGTGTCAGATCTCTGAGCGTAACTCTACGGCAGTTGTCGAAGCTGATAAGCTTCGGGCGGGGATACAGCAGTGAATCAGGAGAATTCCGATGTTTATCCCACCAAGGTGCGCCCCTTCCATCCAGCTTGCCTGCACCTGTAACCGATACATTCTCTAGATTTATTCCAAAAATACATGAAGCATGGACGTTCTGTTTCACGCCCTCCCAGCGGGAACTCACCACCGGATAATCGTTAGGATCAGAGCTGAAGCTAAGCTCAGCTCCAGGACTAAGCTGTAGCTCAATATTGCTTTTCATGAAGATAGCGCCTGTCTGATAGTGCCCGGAAGGAACATAAACTGTTCCTCCCCCTGCCTCGCTTGCCGCATGAATGGCACGGGCTATCGCTTCCGTTGAAGGCTCTGCACTATTAGGATGTGCTCCGTAGTCATTTATATTGTAGATAGACATGCGCTTCACTCGCTCCCTTTCGTCACGGTAGGATGCTGCAAATATTCATATTCTCCGCAAGCCAGGAGGAATGCGCCAAGCCCCTTCTGATCATTGGTAACAATCGGTTCACTGATATAATAGGCGTAAGTACCATCTCTCCGGTCTTCACCACCGAGTCCAGCGACCTGGCAGTTTTTATTCAGGTTAACCCAGCCATTTTTGGTTTCCAGCACAAATTCAGTAATAAGGCCTTGATAAGCACGGTCAAGTGTCTCGAACCAACTATCATCCAGTACACCAATCCGAATGCCCTTAGCCATTGCATAGGTGATCATACTTGAGGCAGAAGCCTCCAAATAATTGCCTTTACGGCCGCCCATGTTTACAACCTGATACCAGACTCCGGCATCAGCATCCTGAACCTGACGAAGCGCTGTCAGCGTATCTGTCAGAATACGTGCCAAGATCTCGTAATCCGCGTGTTCCTTAGGGAGCATTCCGAGTACATCCACTAGCGCCATCACATACCAGCCCAGCGAACGCCCCCAAAAGTTCGGAGACAACCCCGTTTCAGGATCGCACCACGGCTGTACCCGCTTTTCATCCCATGCGTGAAACAGGAGACCCGTCTCAGTATCCTTGGTATGACGCTCGCACAGAATAAATTGCCGGGTCACATCGTCCAGACCCTTGCCGCCTTCATACTCAAGTAAATACTCCAGATAGAAAGGAGAGCCCATATACAAGCCATCCAGCCAAATCTGATAAGGATATACATTCTTATGCCAAAACGCACCTTCTGAGGTTCGAGGATGCGTTGTTATCTGCTTTCTTAATAAATCTGCAGCCATTTTATATTTCGCTAACCCAGTTTCTTTATGGAGAACAAATAGGATCTTTCCATTATTTAAGTGATCAATATTATGTTCGCTCAGGCGATATCCCTTCACAGAGCCGTCTTCCTCAATAAAATAATCCATATTATCTTTGATGAATTGATAATATTTAACCTGCCCGGTCTGTCTCCACAGCAGCTCAAAACCCTTCAAGATGACTCCATAATCATAAGACCATTTTCCATGATATCCGTTATCCTCATATAATCTTGGCGTTCGCTCCATAATCGAATCTGCCATTCGAACACCCCAGCCCATACTCCTAAGTGCATTGTTGTCTTTCATTTTTTCCTCCTGTTTGAATAGATATGGTCCTAAACGCAGCCTCCCCATTTAGGACCCATCTACTATTTTTCTTAGAATATAGTCTGTAGTACGTCTTAAGGATTTACAGCTTTATAAGCAGCTTCATATTCAGTAATGATTTTGCTGCCGCCGGATTTCTTCCACTTTTCAACCTCAGCTTTAAATCCGTCCAAATCAATTTTGCCTAGGATATATTTATAAGTGGCATCTGTCATAATCTTCTGCAACTCAGATCCTTGAGTAGAATAGGTCTCAGATTCCAGAGAGTAAGCAGGATTCAGTACAGCATATTTAGCATTCTCAACGATCAGCTTATCAGCTTCAACTTTGAGTGGATCAGCATCATGGATAATGAATCCATTCTCTAATGGACGAGATGCCGAAAATGGCTGAACTTCTTGCTTCCAGAGATCTGTATCCTTAATCGTAACCGCTTGTTCTCCATCGATTGTATAGTGAACATCCTTAATACCATAAGTCATCAAGCCATAGACATCTTCATTCATAAGATCATTAACAAATTTCAAGATCCGTCTTAATTCATTTTCATCCTTGACTTCGGATTTCGGGAAAGACAACAGTCCCCCAATTCCGTTATTACCAGCCCAGATGGCGCGATCCGCTTCATTACCAGTAGAAGTGATATCGTTAACCATAACCAAATCCATACCATCCTGTATGCCTTTAGACAGATTCAGCAGGTTCTTGCTGTCAAACAAGGCACCCACATAAATTCCAGCCTTTCCTTGCGCAAAATTCTGCTGCTGATCTGTTTTAGCCGTCACAGCGAAATCCTGATTAATATACCCGCCATCATAAAGAGTCTTCATATAATCCATGGTTTTAACATAAGCCTCTGTATCGAACTCAGGTGTCATTTTACCCGCATCGTCAACGCTCCAATAGTTCGGTGTTCCAAAGTATGAGCCCAATGTCTTAAATGCTCCATATACAAGATCGCTGCGGTCCATGAAGCCTGTGGTATCCTTTTTGCCATTACCATCAGGGTCTTTTTCGGTAAACGCTTTCGCAACTTCCATCAACTCATCTGTTGTTTTTGGAACCTGCAGTCCAAGCTTATCCAGCCAATCTTTACGGAGAACAACGCCGTTTCTAGCCAAGGACTTCTGGAAAGGAACCCCGTACAGCTTACCTGCAATCGATGCCGATGTACGTGTATCCTGTGAAATTTTAGCCAAATTCGGGAACTCATCAAGATAAGGACTTACTTCCCAGAACATACCAGCCTTCAGGGCATTACGTACAGAAGAGTTATCAAGAATAGTCAGGGTAACGATGTCTGCTAGGGAATTCGATGCTAACGAAGTATTAATACGTTCTTCTTTGGAAGGATCCGGAATCCATGAGAATTCAATCTCTGTATTCGTCAATTCTTCAATTTTGTCCAAAATAGGACCCGTTGGTGTTGTAGACGTTTGTAAAATGTTCAGCCAGCTAATCTTTGCTTTAGCATCTAGCACATCTGCAGGCGCAGCAGTTGTTTTAGCCGTTGAATCCGTTCCCCCATTTGAAGAATTTGACTCCTTCGCGTTATTGCCTCCCCCGCATGCAGTAAGTACTAACCCGCTACACAACATTAAGGCTGCAATTTTTTTGTAATTGCGATTCATCAACATTACCCCTTTTACTAATGTATTTGTGTTGTATCTTCCACCTCTGCCCTTAAGGCAGAGGTAAGAATTCAGCATACTGTGAAGCCTAGTAAACACCATCTTCACCGATTTTTTTGGCTAACTTGTTCGACAGCATAACGAGAATCAAGCCAACCACACCCTTGAACAGACCTACTGTGGTACTGAAACTCAATTGTCCGTTCTTTAAACCAGCTGTATAGATATAGGTATCGAAAATTTCTCCAACTTCGCGGTTCAAGGAATTGATCAGCAAGTACATATGCTCAAAGCCCAGATCCAGCGTGTGGCCAATCTTCAGAATAAGCAAGGTAATAATGATAGGACGAATCGCCGGCAGGGTGATATGCCACGTTTTGCGCAATCTTGCCGCTCCATCCATCTCAGCTGCTTCATATAACTGCGTATCCACTACGGTAATGGCTGCCAAATAAATAATGGTTGACCAACCAATTTCTTTCCAAATGATCTGTCCGATATACACGGTACGCAACCACTCAGGAGAAGTCAAAAAGCTGATCTTCTGCATCCCAAGGGCCGCCAACATCTCATTCAGCACCCCTCCATCCACATTCATAAATACATAGGAAATGGAGACGATGATAACCCATGACATGAAATGGGGGATATAAATAATCGTTTGAATGGTGCTCTTAAATAACTTGTGCTGAACTTCATTAAGCATCAGCGCCACTATAATAGGTAGCGGGAAGAAAATAACAATGTTTAACGCAAACAAGATAAGTGTATTACTCAATAGCATAAAGAAGGTAGGTTCTGTAAACAATCGGACGAAATGCTTAAACCCTACCCACGGGCTATCCGCTATACCCAGAAACGGCTGATAGTCCTGAAATGCAATGATAAGACCGCCCATAGGCAGGTACTTAAAAATAACAAAATACAAAAATCCCGGGAGTATCATTAGATACAATAACTTGTTTCTTTTTAAACTCAGCCAGCTAGGCCCCGTTCGCTTTTTTCTTACTGGATTAACTTTCGTGTTCAGCATGGTGACGTTTGCCTCTTTCACCTGATCGGCCTCCTTGATCGCGTTTCTTTACGATTCCCAGATTACGATCATTCGTCCATTACGTATATAATCATCAGATACTGATACTCCAAGAACCCTACAGCTATAAGGTTTTCCAGGCCCGTGCATCTTATAGTGATTACTACAATACATAAAGATCATCTATGCCTTATCACGCTTTTTCCTCTCAAAACAAAGCCCAAGCTAATGATTATATACGGAATAACAGACCCCTGTTAAAGTTTCAATGAAACGATTACAAGGAGGATATCTGCATGTCGCAATCATCTTTTAAAAAAGAAACTATGGGTAGCCGGCTGTTTACTATTGTAAATACCACACTGCTTACACTCATTGCCCTAGCCTGTCTTTTACCCTTTGTCAATGTGTTTGCCAGTTCCTTTGCTTCAACACAAGAGGTAGTAGAAAAAAGCTTCATCCTGTTCCCGACGACATTCTCTTTGGATGCTTACCGTTATATACTGTCAACGCCTACTATCTTTAAAGGGCTTGGCGTATCTATCGGTGTAACTTTAGTGGGTACAGTTGTCAGTATGGTTCTTACCTCTTTAATGGCTTATGGATTATCTAGAAAATATCTATACGGAAGAGATTTCATCAATTTCGTAATCGTGTTCTCCATGCTCTTCAGCGGGGGAATGATCCCTACTTTCCTGGTAGTTAAATATTTCGGATTAATCGATTCCTACTGGTCCATGATCATGCCTGTTGCGATCAATGCTTTTAACCTGATCATTATGCGTAACTTCTTCCAGGCGCTGCCGGAAGGGCTAGAGGAATCAGCGAAGATTGACGGCTCTAATGATTTTGGTGTATTTTTCAAAATCATGCTTCCGCTGGCGATGCCATCTATCGCGACCCTCTCCTTGTTCTACGGGGTAGCTTACTGGAACACTTATATGAGTGCAGTTTTATATATGACAGACTCCACTAAGTGGCCTATTCAAGTCCTGCTGCGCCAAATTGTTATCGTCGCCAGCGGGATGCAGGGAGATAATGCTTCTGTTGATATTATCCCACCTGCTCAAACCATCAAAATGGCGGTTATCGTAGTCGCAACCGTTCCAATGCTGCTCGCCTATCCTTTCGTACAAAAACACTTCACCAAAGGAGCCCTGTTGGGTTCTGTAAAAGGCTAAAACATTGCAGCTACACAAACAGCCAGCCCCGGTCTCCCGGGGCTGGCTGTTTGTGTTCAGCGCCTTACTTCTCCTGTTTTTGGGTTCGGTATGCACCTGGTGTTACATGTTCTTTTTTACGGAAGGATCGAATAAAGTTCTGCGGATTATGGTACTGCAGCCTTTCAGCAATCTCTTTAATGGTCATATCCGTTTCCACCAGCCACTTCTTAGCCATTTCCAGACGATAGTTCATTAGATACTCGCTAAACGTCATCCCGTACTCTTTTTTGAAAATACTGCTTAAATAGTTCGGACTATAATGGAGGCGATCACCGATTAATTCTAACGTTAAGTCCTGATCAAATTCCGAGCGGACAATCACCGCAATTTTATCAGATAAGAGGCGGAACTGACGGTCTGTCTTCTCCTTAACACTGGTCACCATCGGATGGATAACTTCTTTTACCAAAATGCGTTCGATCTCTTCCGGATTACGGATGTCTAACAATCGGTGATACAACGTAGAATTGTCCTCTGTCAGCAGAACCTCTACACCCAGCAGCTGCTCCAGCTGAATCAGATTGTTGACGAAACGTATTAATGTGACTTCGAAATTCAATGGGTTCTTACTGTGCTTCATCATTTCCCCGAGTAATGGATACAGAGAACAGGAGACTTGTTCTTCATCTCCAATCCGAATCGCGTCAAATAACTGGGACTCAAACTCAGACGGATAATGCAATAGAACTGGACCCGAGATCACCTTCGATATATCCTCATAGAAAATGATAGACTCTTTTCCCAGATTTAAACGATGATGCAGCGCCTGCTTACTCATCTCGCAAGCTTCCCTACTAAACAATAAATTATCATAAAAATTGCTGATTCCAACGCTAATAGATAGTTTCAGGATTTCTCTAGCTGTTCGAATAATTGTCTTGGCATAGTCCAGTGCTATTCGCCGGTTCTCCTGTTCATTTGCTCCCTCAAAGATCAGGATGGTCGCTTGTGTACGGTCATTTAGTAGGATAGGAATCATCCGCTTCTCCTGCGGAATCAGCTCTTCCACCAGTTTGTTAACCGCCACAAGCAGAAGATCCTTATCGCTAGCCTGCCGTTCCCCATAGTTATCCAGCTGTATTAGCAGTGTTGCGTACACCGAATTCTGTGACAGCTCATAACCGAAACGAGGTAAACCCAGATTAAGCTCTTCTTGGGATATCCGGCTACGAAATAGATTTAGAATAAACTGAGTTTCCAACTTAGGCATCTCAGACTCAATCAGACCCTCTAGGCTTTCTTTTTCCGATAAGATGGTATCAATCGAATTAATAATCCAGTCTACCTCATTCTTAGGCTCTAGCTCCGCATTGGCAGGCAATAATCGGCGCTGGATCTGCCGGAATGGCTTGGTGAAATACAAAGAGATCACATAAGCGACTACCGCAATCAACAACGTAATTAGCAGTACCATCATCACAATCCCGAATCGGGTTGTCTTTAGTGCATCAGAAATTTCTGATTTATCCAAAATAGTTACGTAAATCCAATTATTATAAGCTGATTTAGCGTAAATTGCTTTTATCGATTGGTGATCAGCCCGCTCCATGGCAATCGTCCCCAATTGCCCTCCGCCTCCGGCAACATTAGTGATATGGCTAAGTTGATTATTAGTCAGCAGGGACTTTCCAGTTTCCGACTCATATAAAAGCTCACCCTCCCGGTTAAGAATAAACACCGGTGTGTTTCCTTCGGTCTGAAGGGTGCTCTGCAAGGTCTGAAGGGATATATCAGATAAGGCAATCGCCTGTTTTGTCTGTGAGAATACCGGCAGGGTATTTACAAAGCGGATGCCTTTATCCGTCTTCACCCAAAATAACCCCCGGCTACGGTTATTGATATAGCTCTCATAAAGAGTCCTGCTCTCTTCTTCCGTTAAATGTGAAAGCTTACCATTGGAAATCTGCCATTTCTGCTCCAAACTGATTAGAGAATAATTAACAAAATCCATCCCCATGCTGGCAATGTAGTTAAGCTGAGAGTTAATCTCGCGATACTTCTCAAAATCCTGCTCAGTGATCGGATTTTGCACGACCTCCCTGAAGGAACTGGTGGTACTGTAAGTATTAAAAGCGTATTCGATGGTCTGAATTTTCTGTTCCAGGGTGTTTTTAATTTGGGTAATTAAACTCTGTTTATCATCCGCTACTCTTTCATTTACAGAATTAATCGTCGTCAGATAAATATAGCCACCGAAGCTAATAACCAGGCCAATTCCCAGCACCAGAATAGGAACAAAAATCTTGTAGAATATCCTGCCTCTTTTCATGATAGACTCCTTAAGCATGTAATTATTTTCAATTATAGCGCTTCCAATAGGTTAAACCAAATGTTTTAAATGTGTATAATCGCAACCCTATTTTTATTAAAATAGAAAACAAAAAAACAAGGCAAAAAAACGCTTCATCAAGCCCAGTGCTCAATGAAGGTTTTTTGCCTTATATTATAATGCCTTTATTCCTTATCCTTATATTTCAATCTCTTCCGTTGAATCCGAAAGACCACCACTCTGCACGCCATTATTATTGGCTACCGCAAGAACATATACTTTATATTTAACCCCCTTAACAATTAATGCACCATTAACATCTCTTCTCGAGGCTACAATTGTAGGATTCGTTCCGTTAGGCGTTATCGACGTATAATACGAGGATTTCACCTCAATTGCTTCCGCTGAACCAAAACCTTGTTTGGATGGAACCACCAGAATTCGATATTCCGAAATGTTAGACTCGTTAGAGGAACGGTTGAAACTTACTAGTATTTTACCCTCATCCACACTGTACGTTACATTGGTGACAGAGGTTACCGGCAGCTTAGTGGATAAAGTTATGGCATTCGACTCTGAGGACAACACATTAGTGCCTGAGTACTTGCCGCTGCCAATCGTTAACACATACACTCTGTAACTGATTCCACTCTTTATTAAATTTCCGTTTACGTCTCTGGCTGAAGAATCCAAGACTTGACTGGTATTATTTCCTGAAGTGCCTACCGCAGTATAATTGGAGCTAGAAACCGCATTTGCCTGGGTTAAGCTAAAGCTACTGTAATAGGAAGTAGGTACAATCAGGATTCGATACTGGCTAATGTACGTTTCATCCGTGGCATGGTTAAAGGATATTTTCAAATCCCGGCCGTCTTCGTAATCATTAACGTCCCTTACATCCAAGCTCGAAATAGGAGCCAATTTGTAATCTACATTCAACGTAATTAAAGGTGAACCAGAAGAAAGAACATTGCTGCCCGAGTAATTCCCGCTTCCGACGGTTAATACATATACTCTGTAATTGATTCCACTCTTTATCAGATTACCGCGCACGTCCCTTGATGACGAGGTTAACACTTGATTGGTGCTGGATCCTGTTGTGCTCACTGCTGTGTAGTTGGAACTGTACACATTATTGGCGTCAGATAAACTGAAGCTGTTGTAGTAGGAAGTAGGTACAACCAGGATTCGATACTGGCTAATATACGTTTCATTCGTAGCGTGGTCAAAGGATACTCTTAAATCACGGCCATCATCATAGTCATTTACGTCGCTTACATCCAAATTGTAGACAGCACTCACATTGTAGTCAACAGCCAACGTAATTAATGTTGACTCCGTTGAGAGAATGTTGGTGCCCAAATTCTTCCCGCTTCCAATCGTTAACACATACACTCTGTAAGGTGTTCCATTCTTAATCAAATTACCACGCACGTCTCTTGCTGACGAGGCTAACACTTGACTGGTGCTAGATCCTGTTGTGCTCACCGTTGTGTAGTAAGAGCTGGAGACATTATTCGCTTCAGATAAACTAAAGTTGTTGGAATAAGCTGTAGGCACAACTAGAATCCGGTACTGGCTAATATACGTTTCATCTGTAGCGTGGGTAAAGGATACTTTTAAATCCCGGCCATCTCCAAAGTCACTAACGTCGCTTACACTTAAATTAGAGACATTGACCGAGGACAGCGTAATCGCAGTTGAAGCAGCAGACAATAGATTATTGGCTGTATTACTGCCACTATCTACACCCATAACAAACACACGGTAACCAACTCCCGTCTTAATGAGGGCACCATCCACATCCCTTGCTCCAGACGATAAGATCTGGGTGATATTGGAACCTGTTTTGTTGACCTGTGTGTAATTTGAACTGCTAACAGCATTTGCTGCCGCCAAATTAAAAGAAGAATAATTAGTAGCTTTGACTACAAATATCCGGTAAGAACTCACCTTGGATTCATCCGATACCTTATTAAAACTTACGGCTAAATCGCGGCCATCACTATAATCGCTCACATCATTTACTTGTACATTACTTGGAGCAACGACTACGGTATTAGTATTAAGCGATATAGTCGCAGAACTATACGAAAGAGCGCTGGTATTATTACCTTTGCCCACTGCGAAAACATAAGCTACATAAGTTTGATTACCTTTAATGAGATCACCATCAACATCCCTTGAATTTGCAGTCATTCTAATCGTAGGATTAGTGCCTGTAGCTAAAACAGTAGAATAATTGGCGGATGTAACCTTTTGTGCAGATGAGATATTAAAAGCGCTCCAAGCCTTTACAATCATTACCCGGTAATGATCCACAAGAGCTTCATTAGAAGATTGGGTGAAGCTGACCTGGAGATCACGGCCGTCACCGTTATCACTTACATCCTTTAACTGTACATTCGATGCCGGATTTACAGTTCCAGTTTTACCGCCGGAAGTCGTTATGGTCACCACTTTGGTACTTGGATTCCAACCCACATCATGACCCAATGACTCACTTACAAACCGTGTAGGAACCATCGTTCTTCCTTTTAAATTCTGACCCGGCACATCTAGAGTTACAGCTTTATTGTTAATCGTGGCTGTCTTTGAGCCAATCTTTAACATAATCGTTGTATCATCTTTAGTTGCAGTTACAGTTTGTGTTTTCTGATTCCACTTGATGGTGGCATTAAAGGCTTCAAAGATTGCCCGTAGGGGTACCATCGTCCGTCCATTTACCATCACCGGTGCTTGATCTGTGGACAATCGAACCCCATCAATAAAAATACTGATGGGCGCAGTAGCAGCTTTCACTGAAGATTGAAACATCATCGGCAAAACTAATAAGCCCACTAAAATAGAAATCCATAACTTCTTCACAGATTCACCCTCCTGGAATGACGAATACATTTTTTTCCTAACCTTTTGACGCTCCTACTAGGATAAAAGTTTCACGATTTATGGTTACAATATTTTAATCTGGAACCCGTTCCTTCGATCCGCCACAAACCGCTCTGTAAAAAGAAAAAGAAAGCGCAGTGTGCGCTCTCTCCTTTGTGTTATTCACTGATACTTTTATCCACATTTTTCTTCGGAATTCCATCCAATCCGTACTCCCAATCATAAGCATCAAAAATTTTTCTCGCTACAGGTGCTGCACTGCTAGATCCAAATCCGCCTTCAGGAATAACTACAGCTACAGCAAGTTTTGGATTTTCACGTGGTGCAAAAGCTATAAACACCCCGTTATCACGGTTTATGTTTTTACTATCCGTCTGTTGTGAAGTCCCTGTTTTACGTGCAAAATCATAGGGGAAATCACCGAAGGCACTTTTAACGTCACTGTTCATCCCTTTCTTTATCTCCCGCCAATAGGATTTATCGAAAGTAGTCACTTCATCAAGCACTTCCCGTTTGAATTCTTTGATAACTTTACCTTTGGAGTCCGTGATCTTGCTTACTAGCTGTGGTTTGATTCGTTGCCCTTCATTGGCTAGTGTAGCCGCATATTGCGCCAACTGAAGAACGGTATAACGTCCCTGCTGCCCAAAAGAAGCATAAACAAGTGCAGACTGAACTGAACCCGCTTTAGCTTCAGCTTTATAATTCAAATCACCCAAGTATTCCCTTGGTAAACCTATCCCAGTTGGAACACCTAGACCGAATTCTTTCATATATGTGTCCCATACCCCGATGCCCTTAGACTTGTATTTTTCGTACAATTTTTTCCCGATCATATCAACCATATATACGTTTGAAGATTTTTCAATGGCTGTATAAGGATACAAAGAGCCGTATACATGATTGGATGAGTTCCTTACATTAGTCTCATGTCCTTCTCTACCAAATGAGGTGATCCCCTTATCTTGATAAGTAGAAGAAGTACTTATAAAGCCCTCTTTTAAGCCAATTAACACACTCAATGGTTTTATAGTCGAACCGAGCAGCACGGTAGATTCAAAATTATGCCCTGATCTTCCTGATGAGTATGGAGTTATTGTTCCATTTTGGTAATGCTTTTCAATTTTTTTATACACCTCTGGAGAGATCGAACCCGTAGCCCAGCTGTTGGTATCATAGTCAGGCATACTTGCCATAGCAATAACATTACCTGTATCCACTTCCATGGCCACAGCGTAACCTGTTAAAGCATCAGGATGTGTTTCTCCCTGAACGGTGTGTGAATGCAACCACTGAATCTGATCTTTAATGGCTTCTTCGGTCTTTAGCTGAATTTTTTTATTAAGGGTAGTCCAGATAGTGCTTCCTTTGACCGGGGGTTCAATACTTACAATTTTTTCCGCCATGTTCTGCGGATCTACGGAAACTTCCTTATAACCATTCTGTCCCCGAAGCTCCTCCTGGTATTGCAGCTCCAAGCCATCAAAGCCTACTAGCTCATCCTCTTTATAGTTAAGTCCAGGGTTCTGATTATTTTTCATCGCCTGAAGTACATCCTTATAAAGATCTAAACTGGTAGAGGATTTGAAAAATTTCACGTAGCCAACAGCTTGTACAGCCACCGTATCGGTATCATAATGCCTGCTGCTTTCCTCTATCACTTCAAGGTTTGGATATTCGTTTTTGTGTTCTAAAAAATAAGCGATTTCTTTCTTAGTTAAACCTGATTTAATTCTTCGCGCTATATAACCAGAGAGTTTTTTTGAATATAAATCCATAGACTCCAGGATCTCTTCTGTGGTTAGTTTTTTCTCATTAGGATCACCATAAGTTCCGAAGGCTTCTGCTAACTTGCTGGCGAGTGCCTTTGATTTATTATTTGCCTCAGCAGTTAAGGTAACTTTTTTCGTAGTTTTATCTGTTTTTGTTGCGGTATATTCCTTATCCAAAGTAAGGTACAAAGATTGAACGGGCGTTGAGTATGCTAATTTCTCTCCATCAGCAGCGAGGATATTCCCTCTCAATGCCGATAATGCCACTATTTTCGTATCCCGATTAGCCTCAGCTTCAGATAACGTAGGTCCTTCGACAAATTGCAAGACCGCAAGGCGTAGGATGATCACACAAAAAATAATAAAAGTGCTAAAGAAAAAAATATTGATTCTTAATTTGCCAGAGTTGTTAATAGTTTTGCTGCCGTCTTGTACACCTTTTCTGTCGAAGAGCCTCACATAATCCCACTCCTTATTTCCAAAATTCTACAGCATAAGATTAAAGTATAAACTAGCAAACGGAAATATACAAAATTAAGAATAATAGTTAAATAATTGTTCACAAATCGATAATATCCAATTAAAAAAGCAGCTTTCCCCGGTATGGGAGAATCGCTGCTTTTTGTTTATGGGCATTGGTGGCCTGCACCAATAAATTGTCATCATTCGTTGAGGCTTAAGGACTCAGATGACTTTATATGCGGATTTTTAGCCTTTGGAGCTTGGTTTCGGACTCCAGTGACGTTATTTCATAGGAAGAAGGGCAAATCGGGTGCTTTTCATGCCAATAGCGACTATGCGGTCCGTTGTCACTTCAAATGCGAAATAAAGCTGCGTTTAAGGTCATCTGTGTCCGATAGCTGTAGCGTAAGGGGGGGAAATCTTAAACGAATGAAACGATGTTTGAG